>NZ_JBFBJY010000022.1:0-100122 GCF_040702125.1 Kitasatospora sp. NPDC085895
GGTGGTATTGGGGTACCGGGGGTTGTGTTGGGCGCCCCCCACGCCGGTGTGGGGGGCCCTCCACCCCCCCTGGCCTCCCCGGGTCCCGGCGGGCGCCCCGGGGGGGGGGGCGGCCCCGCTGGTCCGCAGCGGACTGGTGGCGCGCGGCGCCTACGAGGCCGCGCGCACAGGGCCCGGCGAGTCGGTGCTGGTCACGGCGGCGGCCAGCGGGGTGGGCACGCCGGCCCTCCAGTACGCCGAGGCCGGCGGGGCGGCACGCGTGGTCGCCGCCGTCAGCAGCACCGACAAGGCCGACTTCGTCCGAGGGCTGGGCGCCGACGAGGTCGTGCTCTACGAGGACGCCGACTGGGGCGCCCCGTACGACGTGATCCTCGACGGTGTCGGCGGCGACCTTCTCGGCCCCGCCGTGCGGGCCCTCGCGACGGGCGGCCGACTGGTCGCCTTCAGCTCCGGCGGCGGCACGGTCGAGGCGTACGAACTCCTGGTCCGCGGCGCCTCGATGATCGGCTTCCAGATGCGCGCCGTCGCCGTCGGCAAGCCCGAACTCCACGACCGCTGGCTGCGCGAGCTCTGGCAGATGCGCGACGCGGGCATCCTGCGCACCGCCGTGCACGAGGAGATCCCCCTCGTCGACGCCGCCCGGGCCCACACGCTCGTCGAACAGCGCCGCAACCTCGGCAAGGTGGTCCTCGTCCCGTAGCAGCTGCCCGGGCGATCGGGCGGCGCCATCAGGCTACCCTGCCGCCGGCGACGGGCGCCGGCCCGCGATCTCGGCCGGTTCTTCGTGCACGGCCGCCGGTGGACCGCTCGGGGCGGGGAACACGACCGGCATGAGGCTGATCAGCGAACGCACCCCCGCCCGGCAGCCGGTGTCCTGGCCGAGCCGTGCCGCGGCCGCCGTCATGGTGGCGTCCGCCGCCACCGCCGCTTCCCTCGCGGGCGACGGCGACACCGCCTGGTACCGCGGCCTGGCCAAGCCCCCGTGGCAGCCGCCACCGTGGGCGTTCGCCGTCGTGTGGACCCCGCTCTACGCGTCCATCGCCCACGCCGGCGGCCGCGCCCTGGCCCGCACCCGTGGTGCCCGGCGCCGACGCCTCGCCGCGAGCCTCGGCATGAACCTCGCCGTCAACGCCTCCTGGTCCTGGCTGTTCTTCCGCCTCCGCCGGCCCCGGCTCGCAGCCGCCGCCACGGTCCTGCTCGACATCTCCAACGCCGACCTCGTCCTGTGCACCGCCCGCACGGACCGGGCCGCCGCCTGGAGCCTCGCGCCGTACACGGCTTGGTCCCTGTTCGCCACCACCCTCGCCATCGACATCGGGCGACGCAATTCCTGAACCCGCGGGGCACGGGCAGTCACTGCGGAACCGGCAGTACCGGCAGTACCGGCAGTACCGGCAGTACCGGCAGCCCGGCGACGGACTCCGGTCCCGGTGCCCCGGGTTCCCGGCGGAGCTGGAATCCGGATGTGACGGGACGTCACTGCGCCCGGCGCCCCGGGAGATTCGCGGGACCGGACGAGCCGGCACATCAAACGGCTGCCGGCGGGTAGCCGACCGCCGGCAACCGGCGCCGGCACCGGCGGCGGTCCCGGGCCGGGGCGGCCCCGTCCGCGTCCTTACGATCCAGGGAGAATCCGTGCTGTCCGAGGCCTTTTCGCAGGACCCCGCACCACCCGCGCCGCACCCGGTCGCGCCCTGCGCCGTCGGTCCGGGCCCCACCGACCGCGGTCAGGAGCTCAGGCGCCGTCTGGAAGGCCTGATCGGCATCGCCGCGACCGAGGGGAACGAACTCGTCCCGTTGCGCAACGGCGACGAAATCTTCCCCGCCATGCTCGCGGCCGTCGAAGGAGCCCGCCGCACCATCGACATGATGACGTTCGTCTACTGGCGCGGCGACGTCGCCCGACGGTTCGCGCGGGCCCTGGCCCGCAAGGCGGCCGAAGGCCTGCGGGTGCGGTTGCTGCTCGACGGTTTCGGCAGCCGCCTGATCGAGCCCGAGCTGGTCGATCTGATGGAGTCCTGCGGCGTCAGGATCGCGTGGTTCCGCCGTCCCGTACGCCTGTCGCCCCTGAAGCAGAATCACCGCTGCCACCGGAAAGTGCTGGTCGTGGACGGCCGGACGGCGTTCACGGGCGGCGTCGGCATCGCCGAGGAGTGGTGCGGTGACGCACGGAACCCCGGCGAATGGCGCGACACCCACGTCCAGGTCCGCGGGCCGGCAGTGGACGGCATCGCGGCGGCCTTCGCCCAGAACTGGGCGGAGTGCAGGCCGGACGCCCTGTACGACGAGGCGGACCGTTTCGAGGAGCACGACCAGCCGGGACGCGCGGTCGTCCAAGTGGTCCGCGGCTCCGCCAGCGTCGGCTGGCAGGACCTGCAGACCCTGATGCGGGTGGTCATCTCGTCGGCGCAGCAGCGGCTGCGCCTCGCCACGGCCTACTTCGCGCCGGACGCCTACTTCGTGGACCTGCTGTGCGCGGCCGCCCGCCGCGGTGTGGAGGTGGAGCTGCTGGTTCCCGGTCCCCACACGGACAAGCGGGTCTGCCAGCTCGCGGGTGAGCGGTACTTCGAGCAGATGACCGCGTGCGGGATCAGGGTGTGGCGGTTCGCGCCGACGATGATGCACGCCAAGGTGCTGACGGTGGACGGCATCGCCGCGGTGATCGGTTCCGCGAACTTCAACCGGCGCTCACTCGACCACGACGAGGAGGTCGTGCTCACCGCGATCGACGAGCGTTTCACCGCGCTGCTCGACCGCCACTTCGACGACGACGTGATGCGCAGCGAACCGGTCACGGCCGCGAGGTGGAGGCGCCGGGGGCTGGCCCGGCGCGCCCTGGAGACCGCAACCACGCCGATTCGGCACTTCCTCTGACGGACCCGGGGCAGGTCCGGAGGGCCGGCGGTCGGCCCGGGCCGTTCCGGATGCCGCAGCGAGGCCGGCTCCGCTCCCCGAGCGGCCCGCCCGGTGGCGACGGGCCGTCAGGACGAGGTGCGGTCACGGGTGTTCTCCGGTGTGCCGGCAGGCCGTCCGGTGAGGTGGCCGAGGGTTCCGGTGATCTCCAGCACGCGTTGCATGCCGGGGGGACGGTGGTCGAGGTGCAGCTGGGTGCCCACGGCTGCGGTGCGACGGTGGAGCATCAGCAGCGCGGACAACGCGGTGGAGTCGAAGCCGGTCACCCGGGTGCAGTCCAGGTGCAGGTGTCGCAGGCCCGGGAGGGCTTCGAGGTGACCGGCGGCGGACTTCAGGAAGTCGTCGCTGCTGTCGTAGTCCAGGTCTCCGCACAGCACGAGGGTCAGTGTGCCGGCGGCGGTCCGGGCGGCGGTGAGTACGAACGGCGGCACGGTCTGGTCGGTCATGCAGGATTCCCGGAGGCGGCGGTGAGGTCGGTCCGGGCCCGGTCGAGGGTGGCCACGGCACGGGGGAAGTCGCCGAGCTGGTCGGCGAGGAGGTCGAGCGCGGGGATCAGGGCGCCGGCCGGGACGCCCCGCACGGCGAGGACGTCGGCGGTCCAGGTCATGAAACCGGTGAACAGGTCCGGATCCGCCGTGTAGAGCGATGTCGCCAGGAACTGGACGATGTGCGCGATGTCCTCCGCGGTGCGTTCGCGCTGGTCGTCGTCGTAGGCGCGCACGGCCGGGACGCGGTCCTCCAGCCCGAGCAGGGTGGCGCGCACGAGGTCCCGGGCGGTCCGGGTGACCAGGGTGTACTCCTGGTCGGCGAGATGGGGCAGGTCGTCGATCACGTGGTGCGGACCGCGCGGGCGGCGCAGCGGGCCGGCCTCCAGCAGTTCGGCGGCGGCCCGGGCGTCCGGTGCCCAGGCGTCGGCGCCGAGCGCGGTGGCGTACCGGCCGTCCGGCCCGAAGGCGGCCCCGCCTGCCAGCACGGGGACCCCGGTGGCCTGGCAGGCGGTGATGGCCGCGTGCGCGGTCGGCAGTCGGACGGCCAGGGATGCGGAGAGCGCGAGGGCGTCGGGGCCGGTGCGGTGCAGGTGGGAGATCAGGTGCGGGGTGGGGACCGTGGCGCCCAGGTAGTCGACGTGCCAGCCGCGCAGGCGCAGCACCTCGGCGAGGAGCCTGGCGGGCAGGGCGTGCCACTCCCCCTCGGTGCAGGCCACCGTGATCCGTCCGCGTGTCGGCGGCCTGCCGTTTCCGGTTCGGGCACGGGTCGCGTTCCCCGTGTTCCCCGGCGGGGGAAGGGCGGCCCCGGGGCCGGGGAGCCGGCCGGGAGCGGCCTCGGCGGTGGCGGCCGTCCGTTCGGCGGGGTGCCGGTGCGCCATGGCGGCGATCAGGCGTTCGTTGACGGCAGTGGCGGCGTGCTCGGCCGCCACGGTCATGCGGTCGGCCGCCCATTCGGCGCCGACCCGCCGCTGGACGGTGCCGATCACGTCCAGGAGCACGGTCTCCTCGTCGAGGCCGGCGTCCAGGGCGGCGAACACCACGGCTGCACCGGTGTGCTCGTCGCCGCCCGCAACGGCCCGCCACAGCCGCTCCGCCCAGTCACCGGCACCCGGCTCGGTCTGCGGGTCCGCGGGACGGTCCTCGGCAAGGACGCCGCCGGGGCCGCGGCCCGCCTCTGCCGGCGGCGGCATGCGGCCGTCCCCGGCTGCGGGGCGGGCGTCGTGGTGCTGGGTCATCCGGTGTACCTTCCGCGTCCGTGTCCGTCCACCGCGCTGAGGTGGGTGCCGCGAGGGGCCCCGACGGCGACCACGGCCATGTCGTCGTGCCGTCCGGCCCCGACCCAGTCGGCTGTGCGCATCCGCACGTGCTCGACCACGGCTTCGACCGGCATGCCGGCGCAGGCCGTCATGGTGCGCCGCAGGCGGTGCTCACCGAACATCTCGTCCCCGAGCGGTCCGCCGCGGGCTTCCGTGATGCCGTCGGTGAACAGCAGGCAGATCTCGCCGGGCCCGAGGGTCACCTCGGTGGTGCCGAAGACGGGATCGGGCAGGACGCCGACCAGGGTGCCCCGGGTGTCGGCCGCCCGGACGGTGCCGTCCGCCCGCAGGACGAGAGGGGCGAGGTGGCCGGCGCTGGTGAGCCGTACTCTCACGTCGTGGCCGTGGCGGCGCGCCGAGGCCAGGACCAGGGTGGCGAAGCGGGTGTGGTGGGAGGTCAGGAGGGCGCTGTTGAGCAGGTGCAGTACGCGTCCGTGGTCGTCGGCGAGTGGCAGCAGGGCGTGCAGGGTGCTGCGGATCTTGCCGGTCAGAACGGCCGCCTCCAGGCCCTTTCCGCACACGTCGCCGAGGACGACCAGCGACTCCCGGGAATCGTCGGGGGCGGGGTGCAGGTCGTAGAAGTCGCCGCCGACCCGCTCGCCGGCGCCCGCCGGGGTGTAGGCGGCCGCGAGTTCCACGCCGTGGACGTGGTGCAGTGGCGGCGGGAGGAGTTCGCGCATGAGGGTTTCGGTGATGCCGCTCTGTTGCGCGTACAGGCGGGCTGCCGAGAGGGCTGCGCCGGCGCGGGCGGCGAAGAGCCGGGCGAGCACCTCTTCGCCGTCGTCGAAGGCTGATCCGCCCCGGTGGCGCAGCAGGACGAGGGCGCCGGCCGGTACGCCGTGGCCGGGCAGGGGGACGACCGCGACGGACCCGACGGGGCCGAGTTCCGCGGGGACGACCCAGTCCGGCAGTGCCTGGGGGTCGATCCAACGGGAGGGCACCGGGGGGAATCCTTGCAGCGCCTCGGCCAGGCCGGGGACGGTCGAGGGGTCCGCCCGCACCAGTGAGCGGGTCGGTGGCTCGCCGTGCCGGCAGAAGGTCAGGGGGAGCCGGCGTGCGGTCATCGGCGTGACCACCAGGGCCGCATCGGCCAGGTGCTCGGTCGCGAGCCGTGCGGTGGTCTCCGTGCAGCGGTCGGCGTTCAGCGAGGACAGCAACAGGGTGGAGGCCCGTGTCAGAAAAGCAGTACGTTCGCGTTCGCTCTCCAGCGCGGCCCTGGCCAGGCGCCGATCGGTGTCGTCCACCAGCCACCACACCACCGAGCCGTCGCTCTCGCGGACGGGATGGGCCTCGACCGTGCGGCCCTCGATGGTGCCGCACACCGGCTCGGACGGTCCGGCGGTCCTCGCGGTCATCCTGCGGTGCGCCGCGGTCAGCCAGGTGGGGGCCGTCTGCGACAGGGGCGCGCCGACCCGGGCTCGTGGCAGCAGCAGCGACGCGGGGCCGTTGACCTCCCGCACCGCAGCGGAGGAGTCCGCCACCAGGACCGGGTGCGGGACCCCGTGCCACCGGTCTGCGCGGGGCACCGGTGGCGCCGGGGTTTCCGTGGGACCTGTCACAGCTTCGGGGCGGAGCGTGCCCATCACCTCACTCGTCGTCGAACAGCGGGAGTTCCTTCCCCACCATCCATCAGATTCCGACGGAAGGGCAATCTGCCGGTCCGGTCCCTGCCCGGCCGGTTCTCGAAAACCGCGCCGCTCAGGGAGCTGACCTGCAGTTCGGCCGCCCACAAATCACATGTGAAAATTCTGCACACGTCCACGGGCGATTCGAACGGGCAATGGCGTTGCCGACGGCCGCCCGTACTGCCGTTCCCGTGACGGCTCGACGGCTGTTCGTGTTCGGTGGCGTGCACGGCCCCCCGTCGGCCGGACCGAGGAGGCGCGGACCCCGGCGTCCGCGCGCGGGTGCTCCCGCGGCGGGGTCCACCCCGTCGGTCCGGGGTCCGGGTGCTCGCCCGGCGCGCACGGGTGCATGGGCGACGACCGCTGCCCAGCAGTCGTGCGCTTCGGGCACTCAGCCCCAGAACTCGTCGCCGACCGACAGGTCGTCGACGCATTCGTCCAGGTCGGTGACCTTCTCACCGACGATCCTGAACATGATCCCGCCCATGGCGTCCAACTGCTTGCCGCCACGTTCGGCGGTGGCGCGGTGCACCGACATCACGTGGCCCCGGCCGTCGACGAACAGGTGCTGCAGCTCGACCTTGAAGGAGCCGGCGCTCTCGGTCCCGAGCCGCTGGTAGTACTCCAGGACCGCCTTCTGCCCCTTGTGGTCACCGGAAAGCATGTGGGTGCCCGGAACGTGGTGAGTCACATCCTTGGCAAGGATTTCGGACAGGGTGGTCATGTCCCCGCGGGAGAACGCTTCGTACCCCTTGCGCACCAGCGAGACGTGTGGGTGCTCAGTCATGACGGATCACCTCTTGGGCCGCAACTCCGTGTCTCCAGCCTGCCACCGACCCGGCGGCACGACGACTCGGCGGCGTGCCCGGCACAGCCACCTCCCGGGCAGGCGCCGTCCTCGCCGACGCCGGCCCGCGGCGTTGCGCAGGCAGGGCCCACGCGGGAACGGGCACGACCGCGGGGTGCCGGCCGGCCGTGGCCGCGCAGCTGCCAGTGCGAGGGGACGGGAAGGACGTCCCGGGAGCCGTCGTCGAACTGCGGGTCCTGGAAACCCTCCGGCTCGGTGCGCAGCACGCGTGAGAACCGGAACGCCCACTGGCCGTCGAGGTCGGTCCTGGGGGTGTCGGAGTCCAGGACCGCGCGCGGCGCCAGCCTGCCGCGGCCGCCGACGAAGCCCTCGAAGTAGCTTGCGGGCATGGGGATTCCTCCGTACGCGAGGGGTGATGCGCGCGACCGTGCCATCGAGGCCCGCTGCGGGAAGGACCGGCCGGCCGGTTCGACCGGCCTTGAGGGACCCCCGGCCGGCGGCGCGGCTGGGGGTTCCCTCAAGGCCGTGAGCATCGGCCAGCAGGCGGAGTTGCCCGCGCTGTGAGCCGGGCGGCCAGCCCGGCAGGGTGAGCACCGCCGGCCGGCACGGCAGTTGCACGTAGGAAGCGCGAACCCGCCGGCCTCCATGGTCGCGGCCGGGTGAGCAACCCCTGCCGGGTTCGATCAGCGATCGCCTCGCGCGCCGCCCTGGCCCGCAGCGGAACTCCCCGGTGTGCGGCGGTGGTGCCGCGCCGGGCGACGGCCAGACCGGCTCCCGACCCCCACAGCTGACCGGTCGTCGGCTGCGTTTCGCCCCGGCCACCGCCCCGCCCGACGACGTGATCGCCAGCCGGCACGCGGTGCCCGAAAAAATCTTCGCGGTCCGGGGCAACCCTTGCGGGGGCGGCGGCAACTGGGTGGCGTCCGGACAGGCGGTCTGGTCAGAGGCAACGGCTGAAAGAGAGCATCGACATGTTCCACCGCTCATCCACGTCGCCGGAGGCGTCGCCCGGCGGCCGCGCCCGCCGCAGTCGCGCGTTGTTCCGCTCGGCCGATCCGGGGCGGCGGCAGACGCATCGTCGCCGTCGTTTTCACCAGCGTCGGAGTTTGTGGGCGGCCGTCGGCCTGGCGGTCGTGGGCGGCTCCGTGGCCGTGGTCAACACGGCCTCGGCGGGAGCCGTGGACACCGGCTCCTGGTACCTGCTGGTCAACCGCAGCACCGGCCAGGTGCTGGACGACTACGGCTACGGCGCGTACGACGGCGCCGCGGTGGTGCAGTGGAGCCGCACCGGCGAGGCGAACCAGCAGTGGAAGTTCATCGACGCGGGTGACGGGAACTACCGGTTGCAGAACCGGTACTCCGGCAAGGTGCTGGACGACTACAACTGGTCGAAGACCGAAGGCTCCCAGGTGGTGCAGTGGCGCGATCTGAAGGGCGCCAACCAGCAGTTCCACCTGGAGAAGTCGTCGGACGGCTACGTGCGTCTGGTCAACACCTTCAGCGGCAAGGCCGTCGAGGTCCCGCTCGGCTCCAAGACCGACGGGGGCCGCATCGCCCAGTACCACGACTGGAACGGCCCCAACCAGCAGTGGCAGCTCGTCCCGGTCGGCGGCGTCAACGGCACCGGGAACACGGGGAGCTCAGGCAGCAGCACCACGCCCGCCACGCCGGGCGGCAGCGTTCCGGCGAGCCGGGCTCCGAGTACCCGCCCGACGTCAGCGCCGCCGGCGTCCCCGACCACCGGCGGCGGCAGCCCGGCGAAGCGGCTCATGGGCAGCAGCACGGTGCTCGTCGGTGGCTCGATGAACGACACCTCGGCGAACGCCGCGCCGTTCGACGTGCGGTACGCCTACATCCACAGCCAGCCCGCGCCCTCGTCCGACGCCTACACGGCCTCGCGCTGCAAGTCCGAGTGGTCGGGCTGGTGGGGCTGCTGGACCGGCGACACCACGGCGCCCGGCACCCAGGTGACCGTGTACAAGGACCGCGCGTCCAAGGCGACGTACCAGGGCAAGCCGCGTCCGCAGAAGTACCTCTTCACCTGGTACTCGCTGCGCGACCTCGGAGACATGGCGGGCCAGGGCGACGGTCCCGGCGAGGTCCAGGCCATCAACCGGGCCGACCTGCTCACCAAGTACCTGAACGACTACCGCTTCTTCCTCCAGAAGATCGGCAACTCCCAGGACATGATCGACCTCGAGCCGGACTTCTGGGGCTACGTCCGGTCGCTCGGCAACCCGCACCAGGTCGCCGCGCAGGTCAAGGCCGCGAACCCGACGGACTGCGGATCGCAGGAGAACAGCGCCGCCGGCCTGGCCCAGTGCATGATCTCGATGGGCCACAAGTACGCGCCGAACAGCGGCGTGGGAATGCACCTGTCCTGCTTCGACTGGCAGCAGAACACGCCGCAGTGCGCCAAGGACTACGCGGACCTCGGGGCGAAGAACGCCGACTTCCTGGTCACCGACGTGACGGACCGCGACGCGGGCTGGTACGCGCTGCCCGCCCACGGCGGCCGTGACACCTTCTGGAACGACCAGAAGGGCTTCGCCGCGCTCGGGTTCTACAAGACGATGTCCGAGTCGGTGGGCAAGCCGGTGGTCCTGTGGCAGGTCCCCCTGGGCAACATGGCGCAGAACAACACCCCCGGCCACTACAAGGACGACAAGGTCGACTGGTTCTTCTCGCACCTGGACCAGGTGGCGGACGCACACGTCGGCGGCCTCCTGTTCGGCGCCGGCTGGTCGGAGCAGACCACGCCCGAGACCGACGGCGGGAACCTGATCAACAAGACGATCGCCTACCACAACTCGGGCGGCACCCCGCTCAAGTAGCCGCACGCAGCCGGTCGGCCACCCTTCGACGGTGCCGCGTTCATCCCCCGTCGTCCCGCCGAGCACTTCTCGGCCGGTGCCGACCGGCTGCCGCCGCCCGCGGGCCCTGACCGTGACGCCGGCAATCTGCTTGACCGTCGGCACACGACCGCCACGCCGACTCAAGGGCCGTGACCTGGTCTCAGGCTCGCCAGGCTGTGGCCGGGGACGGGTGAACGACCCCTGCTCGGCCTCGACCGGGATCCCGCGCTCGACCAGCCGTTCGAGCTTCGGCCGGGCGTTGTTGATGTTGCTGGGCGTGAGCTCCACGTCCATCGCCCCGCATACCGCTCGGGCCCCATCGGGGCGCCGGCCGCGGCGAACCGCTCTGATGCGTGAGCACGGCATCGTGGACCACCACGTGCGTCAACACTGCCGAACGACGGTCCGGGACAGGAACGCGCCGCCGGTGCCGGACTTGATCGGTCGGGACTTCACGGCGGCGGAGCCCGATGCCCGACGGGCGAGGCCACCGTCGAGCGCGCCCTCCTCAAAGCCGCCGGCCTGACCACCTGCTTCGGCACCCGCTCACCAGCTGTTCCTGCCCTGTCCGATGTCTCAGTGGTCACGCGGTGCTCCTGGGAGACCGGGCACCGGCTCTCGTGGAATTCCTGGTCGGTCCCTCGGTAGCAACACCCGCAGTCCACCTGGCCGGGTCTCGCAGGTGACGGGAAGAGGCAGGGTGACGGGTTCGCCGTCCACCCCTGCATGTAGTTGCCGCCGCCCGCCGTGCAATGTGATCGTGCCCGCCGTCCAGGCGATGACTGCATCACCCGGCGCACCCGGACCGGTCTGCCGCCGCAGTAGCTGGCCGCGAAGGTGCCGCAGGAGGTCCGGCGGCATCTCGGTCGGGCGCTTGAGCACGATGCCGCCGAGCAGTCCTGAGGTGAGCGTGAAGCGGCGCCCCAGGTAGCGCGGAGTGGCGATGTGGTACGGGTTGTTGGAGACCAACACGACTTGCGGGAGCCGGACGGTTCCCTGCGGAGTGTCCACGTCGGCCTCGACGCATTGCCTCCCGCTGAGGTAATCCGGTGCGACGGAAGCGATGGCACGCGCCTTGTCCTCCCGGTAGCCGGGCTCCAGCAGGGCGTCGGCGTAGGGGCCGAATGACACGTTGTTGACGAAGGTGTGCGGGCCCACCGACCCGAGATCCACAGGGGTTGGTACACCATCGATCAGGGCGCTCAACGAGGAGACCGGGTTGCGGATGTCAAGGCCGAGATCCCGGGCGAAGTGGTTGCGCGTGCCTGCCGGCACCACCAGCAACGGCCGATCCGTGGCGGCGGCCACTGCGGCCACGGCCGATACGGTTCCGTCCCCGCCCGCGACTGCCAGTACTTCGGCCCCCTCCTGGACCGCGCGCCTGGCGAGTGACGTCGCGTCGTGCTCGGCGCTGGTCGACCAGACCCGTGCGCCCATGCCCTCGGCCCGGTTGATCAGGTCGAAGCGGGCGGTCTTGCCTCCACCCGAGTGTGGATTCGTCACGACCGTCACCTGGGTACGCGCCTCAGCCCCAGCCATCACGGCAGCCCTTCTTGCCGCCCGGATCGGTTACTGGCCGACCGATCGGACTCCATACCCATGCTGGCAGATACGGGTTTCCCCCGCTGGCCGGGGGTGACCGCCCGGTGTCTCGCGACCGCGGAGGCCGGCCGCAAGATCACCTCCCGGGTCACGCGGACCGGACAGCCGTACGCGTGGCAGAGCTGGTCGAGGCGGCGTTCCGCCATGAGCTCGGCCGGACCCGAACGACACGATGGAGGAGCTCGCGCAGGCCGCCGGTGTCGTACGGCGCACTCTCTCCGGGCGCTTTCCCGGGCGGAGGGCTTCCGTGATGCGGACTCGGCCGCCGTCACCGTGGTTCCGCGACCACGGTTGGAGGGCCCCCGGCTGCCCGGCCGCTGCTGCACAGCAGGGATGCCCAGGCCGCCGAGGTGGCCGCGAGATCGTCTCCGCACGTGGTGTCGGGGCGGCGGGGTCGGGCCGCGGTGGCGAGGACGACGCGGTCGGGGCGGAGCAGGACGGCACCCGCGGTGCCCATCCAGCGGACCAGGGCCCTCGTGCCCGGATCGGCTTCGGCGCGGTGCTCGGCACCGCGGCGCGTGCCGGACCCTTGCCGCCGGGGGTCGTGCAGGTGGATGACGCGGGCGTCCAACGTCCGCGCCAGCGCGTGCAGGGCCGGGCTGAGCGGTGTGCTGGCCAGGAGCGCGAAGCCCTCGCCGAACAGGTCGTCCAGCAGACGCGGGTCGCCGTCGGCGTCGGGGAGCAGCGGCTGGGGGCACAGTGTCCCGGGGTGCGGGTGGCCCGGACGACGGGGGCCGGCCAGGAGGCCCGGTCTCAGCGGTGGGCTGACGGCGGACAGTACGAGACCGGAGGCACCCGGCAGGCGGGAGAGGACCGGCAGCACGGCTTTGCGGGCCAGTGCGGTGCCCGTTCCGCCGCCGGTCATGACCGCGCCGACGGTCACGGCGGTGCGTATCAACTGCTGTGCGTGGCGGTGGCGTTCTGCCTGGTAGGTGTCGAGCAGTGCCTCGCTCGCGCGGCCGGTGAGGACTCGGGCGAGTTTCCAGGCGAGGTTGTGGGCGTCCCGCATCCCCGCGCCCATTCCCTGTCCGATGAAGGGCGGTGTGAGGTGGGCGGCGTCCCCGAGCAGGAAGATGCGGCCCTGGCGCCAGCCGTCGGCGACCTGGGCGCGGAAGGTGTAGGCGGCGGTGCGCAGAACGTGCAGTTCCTCCTCGGGGATGCCCGGCGTCCAGGGGGCGATCAGCGCGAGCAGGCGCCGGCGGTCGGTGAACTCCTGCGGCTGTTCGCCGGTGCGCAGGCGGAACTCCCAGCGGTAGCGGTCCTCGGCGACACGCATGTAGGTGGCCGCCCGTCGCGGGTCGCAGATCTGGTGGACGCCGTCCCAGGCGGGCAGCGGCAGGCGGCAGCGGATGTCGACGACCAGCCACTGCTGGGGGTGGGCGAGGTCCTGCATCCGGGAGCCGATGGAGGCACGGACCAGGCTGCCCGCGCCGTCGCATCCCAGGACGGCGTCGGCCCGGACCGTGTGGGAGACGCCGGTGTCCTCGTCCCGGTAGATCACCGGCACCGGAGCGCCGCCGTGCGGGGGCGGGGTCACGGCGGTGACCTCGATGCCTCCGCGCAGCGTGACCAGCGGGTGATGCCGGAGGTTGTCCCGCAGCAGTCGCTCGAGTTCGGGCTGGTCGAACATGTTGGCTTCGGGAAAGCCGTACCGGCCGCACGGGTTGTCGCGGCGGAACTCGGCCAGCACCCGGTGGGAGCCGTCCAGCAGCCGCATGCCGCGGGTGGGACGGGAGATCGCACCGAACGCGTCATGAATACCGACGGCCTGCAGGATGCGGTGCACCTCGTCGTCCAGGTGGACGGCGCGCGGCAGCGGATACGGGGCGCGGTGGCGTTCCAGGACCAGGGCGGGCACGCCGCGGCGGGCGAGGAGGGTGGCGGCGGTCAGCCCGGTGGGTCCGGCACCGATCACCACGACGGGCACATGCTCGGGGATGGTGGCGGTCACTTGCTCAGGGCTTTCAGCAGGCCCAGCAGACGGGCGCGGTCGATCTCGTTGTCCTCGCGCAGCGCGGAGATCGCCTGGAGGAACGCCCCGGGCGACGGGGTGGTGCCGAGGAAGTCCCGAGTGGCGGGTGGTCCCCACTGGGCCAGCCCGGAGGCGGACATCGCGGCCCAGCCGGGTTCGAGTGTGTTGTCGAAGACGTCGCCGTCGGCGTAGTGCTCGAACATGAAGCGGTCGGGGTCGCGCCAGTAGTCGAAGATCTGACTGCCCTGGATGTGCCGGCCGATGCCCCAGGAATGGTGGTAGCCGCGCTCGCGCAGGTACGCGCCGCCGGCGGCCAGGGCGTCGAGGTCGGCGACCTGGTAGGCGGAGTGGACGTAGCCCGTGTCGGGGCCCAGGTGCATGGCCAGGGTGTGGTGGTCGGCGGGCTCGCTGCCGCGGTCGCAGCGGATGAAGGCCATGCTGGGGCCGCGGTCGCGTTGGCCGTCCAGGTAGAGGAAGTCGCTGACGATCAGGCCGAGGTGCTGCAGGTACCAGTCCAGGGCGCGCCGGAAGACCCGGGTGGAGAGCACCACGTGGCCCAGGCGCTGTACCTGGGAGGGCTTGCGGGGCGGGCGCTGGGTGGCGTTGATGCGGGCGGCGGTGGGACCGGTGTTGAGGACCAGGGGCTGCTGCAGCTGTCGCGCGGGCTGCTCGGTGACGCCGTGCACGACGCGGACGGGGACGCCGGAGGGGTCGAGCAGGTCCACGACGCGGCCGCCGCCGTACTCGGTCAGGGTGCGGACCTCGTGGCCGGTGGCGCGGGCGAGCCGGTCGAGGTCTGCGGCGTCGGCGGCGCGGAAGGCGGGGCCGACGAACCGGGAGGCGGGGCCGCGTCGGATCACCAGGCAGTGGGGGCCGGCCAGGGCGCCGCGCAGATGGAGGACGTCATCGGTACGGGCGGCGGCGGTGAACCCGAAGTCGTGGGCGAAGGCTTCCGCGCGGTCCAGGTCGGGCTTGGTGAACTCCAGCCAGGCCAGGTCGACCACCTTGATGACGGGCTGGGCCGCACGACCGGGGTGCTCACCGCGCAGGGCGCCCTGTCCGCTGTGCAGACCCTGATGGGCGTCGGCGGTGGGGCCTGGGGTGGATGTCGGGTCGTTCACGGGGGATTCCTTCCTGCGGCCCGCACGACGGTGGTGCGGGTGCCCGGGGGGCGGGGTGGGGGTGAGGGGCGGGCCCGGCCTGCCGACTGCAGTGGCGGTCGGCAGACCGGGTGGCTCGGCGGTGAGCGGTTCCTGCCGGGCGAGGAGGGAGTCCGGCACGGCGGTGAGTTCGGCGACCGGGTCGGTGCCCGCGCCGTGGGCGCGCCGGCCGATGAAGCGGTCCGGGCGCACGAGGACGGCGCCTTGCGGTGCGTGACCTCGGGCGGCGGTCCAGGTGGAACGCAGGTCGCGGTAGTCGCCCTCGACACGGCCGACCCGGATCGCGTCCAGCGGTAGGCCGCTTGCGGCTGCGATCTTCTCGGCGGCCTCGCACGGGCCTGACCGTCCTCTCCGGCGGTCAGCAGCAGGCGGCCGGGGCCGCACCATGCGGGCCAGGGCCGTGCGACGGCCGTCGGCGTCCTCCAGCCGGGCGTGGGGCAGCGGGTGTCCTGGGCGGGCGGCTAGCCGCCGGCCAGCAGTACGAGATGGGCTGCCGCCAGGGCACCCACGACGGCGGCCGGCAGGCAGCGGGCGGCCGGGTCGCCACTGCGCAGGTGGACGACGACGGCTCCGGCCATGAGCAGGATCAGACCGACCGATGCGGCGGCGCCGAGCGCGGTGATCCGCAGGCCGAGCAGCAGACCGGCCGCTGCCGCCACCTCCAGAGCACCCAGCAGGCGGTAGTGGATCGTGGTCATGCCGACGTGGGCCGCGGCCCGGCGCATCGCGGGGACCGCCGCAAGCTTGGCCGACCCGAACAGGAGGAACGTCCCGGCCAGGAGGACGGCGAGGACGATGGCGGTGGTGCTCATGGGGCTTCCCTCTCAGGTGGCTTGTTCGGGGGCGTACTGCCAGTGCAGGACGTACCGGTCCAGGGCTGCGGTGACCCTGCGTCGTACCGCCTCGTCGGCAGGGGCGGGCAGCGTGACACGGGCACCACCGTCGTGCGGCCGGCACAGGATCAACTCCGGGTCGCAGTCCGCGCCCTGGGCGGCCAGTTCGGCGTGGACCGCGCGGCGGGTGGCGTCCAGGCGCAGGCCGAGCTTGTAGGGCTTGCCGACGGCGGTGAGCGGGATGGCGTCGATCAGGAGCACCTCGCGCGGGGCGGCTGCGCGTTCGGGGACTCGTTCGGCGGCCCAGGCGAGCAGCTCGGCGGGGTTGCTCCGGGCGCAGGGGGCGAGGGTGACGTAGGCGACGGGCACTTCGCCCGCGTGGGGGTCGGGGCGGCCGACCACCGCGGCGGCGGTGACCTCGGGATGGGCGAGGAGGGTGTCCTCGATCGCGGCGGGGTCGATGTTGTGGCCCCCACGGATGATCAGGTCCTTGGCGCGGCCGACGAGACGGATGAAGCCGTCGGTGTCGATGCGGGCCAGGTCGCCCGTGTCCAGCCAGCCGTCGCGGATCTTCCCCGCGGTCTCCAGGCGAGGCCCCCGGGGGGTGTGCTCGGCGACGTACCCGGCGAAGACGACCGGACCGCTGACGGCGAGCACCCCGGTGGCGCCGGGCGGCAGGTCGTGCCTCTCGCCGGTGTTCGGGTCGATCCGCACGGTCTTGACCTGCTGGTAGGGCAGGCGCCGGCCGACGCTGCCGGCGCGGGTGTGACCGGGCAGGCCGAGGGCTGAGGCGCAGGTCGCCTCGGTCAGCCCGTAGCCCTCGCACAGCGGGATGCCGGTGTGCTCCTCGAAGGACTCCCGTACGGCGGGAGGGAGGGGCGAGGCGCCGACGGCGGCGAACCGCATGCTGGAGATGTCCGCGTCGACGGGGACACGGGCGAGGACGGAGTACACGGTGGGCACGCCGGACATGGCGGCGATGCGATGGTGCTCCACCAGCTTCCAGAAGACCGGGTACAGCTCGGGATCGCGGTAGCCCAGCGGCCCGGCCCACACCACTCCCCGGCCGCGCAGCAGCGGGCCGAGCAGGGTGACGATCAGGGCGTTGACGTGGAACAGCGGCAGCGCCGCGAACATCGCCGAGTCCTCGTCGAGGGGGATGCTCGCGGCCACCATCCAGGCGTCGACGACCTCGTTGGCGTGCGTGTGCGCGGCGAGCTTGGGAGTGCCGGTGGTGCCGCCGGTGTGGAAGTAGGCGGCCAGGTCGTCGGCGGCCGGGGGCTCGATGTCCACCAGCCGGTCTGCGGGATGGGAGGCGGCCAGCTCCGTGAGGTAGCCGACGCGTACGCCTTCGACGGGGTCCAGAGCGGGGGTCGGGCCCTCCGGGAGGGTCGGGGCCAGCACCAACAGTGCGTCCAGGCGCAAGGCCGCGGCGACCTGCCGGGCCGTGGCCCACACCTGTGCATCCAGCTGTGGGCCGGCGGCGATGAGTATCCGCGCGCCGGCGCGCCGCAGCAGCTGCTCGACCTGCTCGGACGCCAGGCCCGGATTGACCGGGGCGGCGATGCCCGCGGCCTGCGCGGCCAGCAGGGCGGCAGGCAGCTCCGCGGTGTTCGGCGCGAGCAGGCCCACCCCGGCGCGGCGGGTGACGCCGAGCGCACGCAGCAGGTTGGCGGTGCGGTGCACCTGGTCGCCCAGCTCCGCGAAGGTCACGGTGGTGGGGCGCAGGAAGCGCACGGCGTCGGGCAGCACCGTCAGGGCCGGGCGGTCGGGCCACAGGCGGGCGGCGCGCACCACGGTGTCGTACGTGGTGGCGGGCAGGCCGCGCTCGTGGAGCGGAACGGCTTCGATCGCAGAGAGGTCCGCGAAGTCCTCGGGGGCGGGCCACAGCAGGTCGGTGGGTGTGAGTGTCACCGGTGCGCCTTTGTAGGGTGAGGGAGAGGGGGGTCAGGTGGCCGGCCTCCGTCCAGGGATGCCGGGCCGGGCGGGTCCCGGGAGTCGTCAGCGGGCGCGCACCACCGTGCGCTGCTCGCCGAGATCGATGACGCCGTCATCGGTGGCGATACGGGCCGTGACGGCATCGCCGTCCTTGAGGTAGTCGGGGTTCGCCAGTTGGCGGGCGAAGAACTTCTGCCAGCGCTTGTGCGGGGGCAGCAGGGCGGCAAGCGTGGTCAGGAGCCTGCCCGGAGACTTGAGGGCGGTGCCGCCGGGGGTTCCGGTGAGCAGGACGTCACCGGGCTGCAGGTTCTGGAAGCGGGCCAGAAGGCTGAGGGCACGCGCGGGTCTGACGATCATGTCCGTGGTGGTGCGGTCCTGCCTCGCGGCCCCGTTGACCTTCAGCGTGAGCCGCAGGTCCGGCAGGCGGGCCAGATCGTCGGCATCGACCAGGAGCAGCCGGGGCCCGAGCGGAGTGAAGGTCGGGTACGACTTGGACTCGTAGAACTGCGTCTTGGGCAACTGCAGGTCACGCGCGCTGACGTCGTCGGCGACCACCAACGCGGCGACGTACTCCGCCAGGGTGGCGTCGGTGACCTCGGTGCCGACCGGCAGGTTCGCGCCCATCACCAGCCCGAGCTCCACCTCGTAGTCGAGGAACCGCACGTGCGGCGGCCGGACGATGTCCTGGTAGGGGCCGCTGACGGACCCGGAGGCCTTGCGGAAGAACGCGGGCTGGACGGTGTCCGGGTCGAACCCGGAATCCACCGCATGGGAACGGTAGTTGACCATTTGCGCCACCACCCGGCAGGGGGTGGTGACGGGCGACAGCAACTCCGCCTCCTGAGCGGAGGGCCCGGCACCGGGGGCAGCCGCGGCACGGGCAGCCGCCTGCTGCACGGCGGAACGGTCGGCGAGCAGGCCGGCGGTGGTGTTCGCGTCGGTGTCGACGTGGTGCAGCCGTCCTGTGCCGCTCTCCACCCACCAGCCGTCTGCGGTGCGGACGACCTGGATACTCATCGGCTCTCCTGAGTCCTGGACGGGCGCCGACCGGACTACTCGAGCAGCTCCAGTCAGCAGTGATGAAAGAATCAGTCCAGATGGAAGAATCGTCAACAGTCATCAGTGTTGATGAAAAAATCAGGACTGATTCACAGGATAGGATGGAGGGATGAGTACCGACCGACAGAGCAAGGCCGACAGCCGGACTCCCAGCCGCGCACCCAACCGCCTGGACCGGCGCAAGGCGCTCACCCGGGCCGCGCTGATCGCCGCCGCGCAGGGGTTCCTCGCCGAGCAAGGGAGGACCGACGTGAGCATCCAGGAGATCACCGAGGCGGCGGACGTCGGCTTCGGCTCCTTCTACAACCACTTCACCAGCAAGGACGAGCTGTTCGACGCCGCCGTCGCCCTGACCCTTGAGCAACACGGCGAACTCCTGGAGTCCGTGGCGGGAGACCTCGAGGACCCCGCGGAGATCTTCGCCGCCAGCGTCCGCCTGACCGGTCGGCTGCAGCGCACCCACCCGCAGATCGCCAGGATTCTCGTCCGCACAGGCATGCCCTATCTCACCTCGGACGAAGGCTTGGCACCTCGGGCGATGCGGGATCTACGGGCCGCCGCCGACAGCGGACGGCTGGACATCGACGACCCGCGCACTTCCGTGGCCATGGTCGGCGGCGCCCTGCTCGGAGTGCTCCACCTGCTGGAGACCCGACCGGACCTCGATGCCGAGCATGTTTCCGACCAACTGGCCTTCCGCCTGCTGCACATGTTCGGCATGACGCGCGCCGAAGCACGGGCCGTCGCCACCCGGCCCCTGCCACCGCCGCCCCGGACCTGACACGGCGGGAGGCGAAGGCGCGCCGGTAGGCGGGCTTCTCGTGGACGGTCTCGACCCGGGCGTTGATCATGCGGGCGCCGACCGAGGGGTCCTTCGCCCAGGCTCGCTTTCCCCTGTCGCTTCGCTGCTGGCCATGACAGGCACGGGGCGCGCGGCCGGCCGACCGGTGGTGTGTCGTTCCCCGTCCGTCCTGCGTGATCAGCCCGGTTCCGGGTCGGCGGGCCCCGAAGGCTCAGCACCTCGATCTTGCGCCGGGGTCGGCGCGCTGACCGTGACCTGGGCCGGGCGCAGGAGTCGCTGTCCGAGCCGGTAGCCGGGGCGCACGATCTGCGAGCAGGTGGGCCGGTCGACGTCCGGGGACTCCTGGTGGGCGACCGCTTCGTGGCGGGTGGGGTCGAAGAGTTCTCCCGGTGTGCCGAAGGATTCGATGCCGAGGCCGGTGAGATGGGAGGTCAGGGTGTTGGCGATGGCCCGGAGTGGGCCGGTGAGCTCGCCGTGTTCCCGTGCCCGGTCGAGATCGTCGAGGACGGGTACCAGTCCTGTGAGGACTTCCGCGACGGTGGCCTCGCGGAGCTGCGATCGTTCGCGCTGGGTGCGTTTGCGGTAGTTGTCGTACTCGGCCTTGAGACGTTGCAGGTCCGCTGTGCGCTCGGCGATTTGCTTCTCCAGCGTCCCCGCCGTATCCGGTTGCTCCAGGACGGTGCCGCGTCCTGGGTGTTCCTCGGTGTCGGGGTCGGGGTGTCTGGGTTGGAGGGTGACCGGGTCGATGCGCCGCCGGTCGTGGATGACGATCGGCGGCTTGTCGCTCTGCCCGCCTCCGGTGCACGGGCTCATCCGGTGCCTCCCTTGCGTTCCTCGTCGTCGACGATCTCCGCGTCGACGACCTCCTCCTCTCCACCTTGCGTCGGGCCGGTGCCGGCTGCCGCCTGCGGGCCGCCGGCCTGGGAGTACAGGGCGGTGCCGATCTTCTGCGCGGCGGTGGCCGTCCGCTCGATGGCGGTGCGAATCGCGGCGGTGGCGTCGCCCTTGAGTTCCTCCTTCAACTCCGCCAAAGCCGTCTCGACCTCGGACCTCACATCGGCGGGGATCTTGTCGGCGTTGTCGGTGATCAGCTTCTCGGTCGAGTGGACGAGCTGCTCGCCCTGGTTGCGGGTCTCGGCGGCCTCCTTGCGTCGCCGGTCCTCCTGGGCGTGCTGTTCGGCGTCGCGGATCATGCGGTCGATGTCGTCCTTCGGCAGCGAGGAGCCGCCGGTGACGGTCATCTTCTGTTCCTTGCCGGTGCCGAGGTCCTTCGCGGCCACGTGCATGATGCCGTTGGCGTCGATGTCGAAGGTGACCTCGATCTGCGGCAGGCCCCTCGGGGCCGGTGCGATGCCGCTCAGCTCGAACATGCCGAGCTTCTTGTTGTAGGCGGCGATCTCGCGCTCGCCCTGGTAGACCTGCACGGTGACCGAGGGCTGGTTGTCCTCGGCCGTGGTGAACACCTCGGACCGCCTGGTCGGGATCGTGGTGTTGCGCTCGATCAGCTTGGTCATGATGCCGCCCTTGGTCTCGATGCCCAGGGACAGCGGGGTGACGTCGAGCAGCAGGACGTCCTTGACCTCGCCCTTCAGCACACCGGCCTGGAGCGCGGCGCCGACGGCGACGACCTCGTCCGGGTTGACGCCCTTGTGCGGGTCCTTGCCGGTCAGCTCCTTCACCATGTCGGTCACGGCCGGCATCCTGGTCGAGCCGCCGACCAGAATGACGTGGTCGATGTCCGAGACCTTGATCTTCGCGTCCTTGACCGCGCTGTGGAACGGGCCCTTGCACCGCTCCAGCAGGTCGGCCGTCAGCCGCTGGAACTGGGCCCGGGTGAGCTTCTCGTCCAGGTGCAGCGCACCCTCGGCAGAGGCGGTGATGTACGGGAGGTTGATCGTCGTCTCGGTCGCCGCGGACAGCTCGATCTTGGCCTTCTCGGCGGCCTCGCGCAGCCGCTGCGCGGCCATCCTGTCCTTGGCCAGGTCGATGCCGTAGCCGTTCTTGAACTGCTTGACCAGGTGGTCGACGATCCGTTGGTCCCAGTCGTCGCCGCCCAGGTGGGTGTCACCGGAGGTGGACTTCACCTCCACCACGCCCTCGCCGATCTCCAGCAGCGACACGTCGAACGTGCCACCGCCGAGGTCGAAGACCAGCACCGTCTGGTCGCTCTCCTTGTCCAGCCCGTACGCCAGGGCAGCCGCGGTGGGCTCGTTGATGATCCGCGCCACCCTCAGCCCGGCGATCTCGCCCGCCTCCTTGGTCGCGGTGCGCTGGGCGTCGTTGAAGTACGCCGGGACGGTGATCACTGCGTCCGTGACGTCCTCGCCCAGGTACGCCTCGGCGTCCCGCTTGAGCTTCTGCAGCACCCGCGCGGAGATCTCCTGCGCGGTGTACCGCTTGCCGTCCACACTCTCGTGCTCGGGGAAGCGCCAGTCGCTCTCACCCATGTACCGCTTGACCGAGCGAGCAGTGCGGTCCACGTTGGTCACCGCCTGGCGCTTGGCGACCTCGCCGACCAGCACCTCCCCGCCCTTGCCGAACGCCACCACGGACGGGGTCGTGCGCGCGCCCTCGGCGTTGGTGATGACGGACGGTTCACCGCCCTCCAGGACGCACACCACCGAGTTCGTCGTTCCCAGGTCAATACCGACCGCGCGTGACATCTCCGACCTCCTTTCCAAGTCCCTTCATCTCAGAGATTGCTCTATGAAGAGGCATAAAACTTGAGTTGACTTATGTCAAGTATGTGCTGCCCGTCGTTCCGTTCCGGGTGTCGCGATCGGCTTGCGGGTCCGGTGCGCGCCGGCTGGGCGCCATGAGCGACACCCGGCACCTTGACAGGTGTCCGTCTTGGTTCTAGGCAGGTGACATAGAGGATTCGGTTCTCCGGAGATCGCGCCCGTGGGTTGGTGCGTCGGTGCCGAGGAGGTGAGCGTCCCGTGGCAGCGCAAGGAGCCCGGCCTGATCATTACGCCGTGCTCGGGGTGGATCCCTCGGCGTCCGCGCGCCAGATCACCGCGGCCTACCGTGCGCTGGTGCGCGTGCTGCACCCTGACGGCCGTCCCGCGCAACCGCCGTCGGCGGAACGGCTCGGCGAGGTGTTCGCGGCCTACGAGGTGCTCCGGGATCCCGATCGGCGGGCCGCCTACGACGCCCGGCTCCATCGCCGCCCGACGGCGGAGCCGTCCGTCACGCCTCCAGCCGGCCCGGATCGCCCGTCGTCCCGGAGCGTGCCGGTGCGGGTCCACCACACCGAGCCCCGGTTCATCGCTGCCGAGCACCCCGGTCCCGAGGACTTCGGCCGGATCGGGCCGTGGCCGCCCGGCCCCGACCTACGGGTCGGCCCGGTCCGGGTGGTGGTTCCCGAGGCCGCCGCCCAGCCCGTCGATCTCGCCCGGCGGATGCTGTGGCACCTGGGGGACATCGACCCGTGGCCCTGACACAGGACAGCCTCCACCCGGCCCGAACCTGGCCCCGACTGATCGCCTGATCCCGGCGCCTCACACGGGCTGGAGCCGGCCGCGCGGCGGTACACGCACTGGCCGGCCGGGTTTACCGCGCCCGGTCCCGTCGGTCTGTGCCTGGGCGTCGGCCTGTGCCTGGGCGCCGGCCGCGGCCGCCCGGCTCTCCGCGGTCCGAAGGGCGGCCACCGTCTGCTGCGGGTAGGCCGTTGTGGCGATGATGCGGGCGAACGGTGCAGGGTCGCGCAGCTCGACACACACCGCCGCGTCCTGGCGCAAGCGCACCGAGACGAAGTCCCGCCCGCCGGGATGGCGCCACACACCCGCACACAGCAGGCCGGGCACCAGCAGGCCGCGTTCACGAACGCCCCGCACGGCCCGCAACGGTTCCGGACGGATACGGATCCTGGACACGGCCTCCAGCGGCACCCGCACCTGTCGGCGCCGCACGACCGCCCGCTCCCACCACCCGAGGTGGACCACCAGCGCGTCGCCGTCGACGATCAGCTCCGCCATCGCTCCCTCTCCTTTCGTTCCGTGGGACCCACGGGCCCCGTCACCGCTGTTGCAGGTTGGGCCGAGCTGTCCGGGGGCGAGCGCGGGGCCGTGAGCACGGCGGCGTGCAACCGTGTCGCCTCGGCTCCGCGGTCCCCGCGGGAACCCCGCGGGTCAGGTCCGCTGCGGGAAGCCGAACAGGATGCCGTGGTCGGCGGGCAGCCGGAGCATCAGACGTCGGGTCAGCTCCTCGCTGCCGTGCTCGGCGGCGCCACCGAGCACGGTGCTGACACCGCGCAACGCGCCGTCGTCCGTGGCGTCGGTCCATGCGGCGACGGCGGTGGCGAACCGGTCGCCGGCCAGCGGCCGGTCCGCCGCCGACGCGTCGCGCACGATGGCGGCGTACTCCTCGGGTAGGCATCCCGCCAGGTCGAGCCGATCGGCGCCGACCAGGTGCTCCCCGAGGAGCCCGAGGACAACCCGGACCAGATGTTCCCTGCGCCGCTCCTCCAGGATGCCGCTGCGTTCGGCAACCCGGTCCAGGACGTCGTCGCGGGGGACGCCCATGGCCAAGACCCTCCTCATCACTGCGCGGGAGTGGTGCTCCCGGTTTCGGGTTCGACGGCGAGTTCGCGATCCAGCCGGGTGAGCGCGAGCAGCCGCGTGACGGGCGGACTCGGAGTGCGCAGGGTCAGGCGCCGCCCGGTGCGTGCAGCGACGTGGTGGGCCCCGGTCAGGGCGCGCAGGCCCCCGCAGTCGATGAAGGTCACCTCGGCGAGGTCGACGGCGACGTGCCCGTGGCGGGAGAGTGCGGCCACCAGTCGGGCCCGCAGCGCGTCGGCCGTGGCGATGTCGATCTCCCCGTGCGCCGTCACCACGGTGACTCCGCCGTCCGGTTGGGACGGCGGCACCGCGGCCTCCCCGGAAGACGGGGCAGCCGCGGTGCGGGTGCCGCGGAAACCCGCACCCTCGGCCGGGAGCCACTCCGGGACGCAGATGGCGGCCATCGCTCATCCCTCCCTTCGAGTCCACCTGTCCTCCCCGCCGACCGGCGGCTCACCGCGTCAGGACCGGATCTCCTTGCGGTCGGAGACACCGGCGACTCCGATCTTGCGGGACTTGGCCTTCTGGGTGACCGGGATGTGCAGCGTGAGCACACCGGCCTCGTACTCGGCGCGGATGTTGTCGGTGTCCAGGGTGTCGCCGAGGAACAGCTGCCGGGAGAAGACGCCCAGCGGCCGCTCGGAGACCTCCATCTCGATGTCGTCACCCTTGGCGACCGGGCGGCGCTCAGCCTTGACCGTCAGCACGTTCTGCTCGACGTCGATGTCCACCGCCTCCGGGGTCACGCCCGGCAGGTCGAAGACGACGAGGTACTCGTCGCCGGACCGGTAGGCGTCCATCGGCATCGCCGACGGCCGCGACCAGGTGCCGGTCGTGCCGAGGAGCTGCTGGGTGAGGCGGTCGAACTCACGGAACGGATCGGTGCGCATCAGCATCGTGAACACCTCCACACGGTCCGGGTGCGGAACAACCGGAACGTATCGTCCACAAACCTTGTAGCATGTCGTCTATCGGATGACAAGGCCCTGTGAGTGGACCGTGACGGCATCGGCGCCCAGGACACCGGCCACCGGGGATGAGGGGCCACGGCCGCTGCTGACCGCCCTGGCGGCCATGGCCGATGCCGTCACCGCAAGCCCCGACGCCGCGGCCGATCCGGCGGACCGTACCCTGCACGCCCTCGCGGTGATGCGGCAGCTGCGACAGGCGCTCGACCAATGGGAGCCGCACTTCATCGAGACCGCACGGGGTGCCGGCGCCACCTGGGAGGATCTGTCCGGGCCGCTCGGTGTGGGCAGCCGGCAGGCCGCCGAACGCCGCTATCTGCGCACCCGGCACAGCGCGGCCTCTCCCGGAACGACGCAGGACCAGCGGGTGCGGGCCGAACGCGACCGCCGCGCCGCCGAGCGCAGCGTCACCGCCTGGGCCCGCGCCAACCCCACCACGCTGCGCGGCCTCGCCAGCCAGATCGCCGCCCTCGACACCACCGCCTACGGAACCCGCCGTCACCTCGCGACCCTGCGCGCCGCGCTCGGCGCGGACGACGCATCGCTGTTGCTCGAGCCGCTCGCGGCGCTCGCCGCGCACCTCGCCGCCGGACGGCCGGACCTCGCCGCCCGGATCGACGCCCTCGTCCGCCACGCCGACCAGCTCCGCCGCGACAGCGACCAACACCGCACCTGACAGGCGGATCCGGCTCCCTGGACAGCAGCCCCAGCACTGTCGATCGGCGACCTGCACCTGTCGAACGCCGTCGCCCGGGCGCTCGCCGGGAGGACCCGAGGGACGGACGAGGAGATGCTCGAACTCCTCGCGCCCTTCGCCGGCCACCGCCACCGGGTCCGCCGCCTCATCCGCGGCGCGCGCGCAGCGCGATTCGGGCCGCGCCTGACACCCGACGACCACCGCCGCCGGTGATCGTGCCGCGGCGGGCCAGGCGGGATATCGGTTCGCGGCGGGCAGGCGCCCCCGCCGTCGCTCCACCACGGTCCGAACGGTCGAGGCCGTTGAGTGGAGGGTGAGGGCCGGTGAAGAACCGCTACGGCTTCCTTGATCCGGCCGAGGTTGATCAGGTGTTCCGCGAGAGTCCGGCGCACGGTCGGATGTTGCTCCAGGAGTGCGATGGCCTCCGCCGGGCGTCCTGCGTCGACCAGCAGGCCCGCGACGGCAACCACTGCGTACGAGCCGTCTGCTTCGGACGGCCGTGGTCGGCGTGGAGGTCGCAGAGCGTGTGGACGATCCAGTCGTCGGCGCCGAACTCCTCAGCCAGGGCCGGCATCACGTGGATCGCCCCACCGCCCCGGCCGTGGTGCAGGAGGAGCTGGATGAGCGGCACCGCCGCGTTGACAGGGCGAACGACCGGATTCCCCGGTTCACGGTGGGCCCGGATCGCAGGTTCCACGTCGCCACGCTCCTCGAGGATCTCGGCGAGGCGCTGCACCGCGTGGCCGTGGTCCTCGGTCGCGGCGTACCGCCGCAGTTCGTCGAGCCGGCGGTGGCCGGCCAGGAGGTCAGCGAGCTGGTCGCGGTTGTTGACCGATGTGGTCTCGCGGGTGCGCAGCGGGGCGATCGCCTCGTCGCGGCCCGTGCCGGCGGCGGCTTCGACGAAGGCGGCCGCGAGGAACCATTCGGTGATGTGAGGCTTCAGCAGGTCGAACGCCTCCGTGCCGCGGCTGTTGCGAGTGCGGAGTCGGGCGACGTACCGGAGGGCGGTGTGGTGCTGGGCCTCTGCATCCGGGCGGATGAGGGCGGGAGCGTCCTCGTCTGTCCAGAGCGCTGCAGCAGATCGGCTGTGGCTTCGGCGGCCTTCCACCAGCCCGTGGCGAGGTAGGGGGCGAGCATTTCCGGGGCTTCGTCGCGCCGGCCCCGGTCTTCGAGGATCCGTACCCACGTCCGGAGGCAGAACCAGTCGCCGTCGCGGGCCTTCAGCTCCACCTCGTCGATGTGGCCGAACTCCACCAGGCGGGAGACGGGATCCGGGGGAATCCACCCGTCGGCGATGGTGCGTTCACGGTGATCGAGGTCTTCGGCGTCCACGGGGCGGAACCGTCCCTGCCGACTCCGACAGGGCTCTTGGAAGTTGCAAGGTCATGCCGGTTCCGGGACGGGTTCCAGGAGCTGGGGGCCGTTGTTGCGGACGTTGTTCACGGCGGTGGAGACGGGGGTGGCGGTGAGCCGGCCGTCGGCGGGGGTGTGGAGCAGGGCGCGGAGTTCGTCGGGGTCGGTGCGGGCGGGGTCGAGCCACGCGTCGGCGTCCGCGGGGCCGATGGTGAGCGGCATGCGGTCGTGGATGCGGCCGGCGGCGTCGGTGGCTTCGGTGGTGATGACGGTGACGGTGGCGAGCCAGGCGGCGGGGTCACCGGCGGGCCGGGTCTTGTCGTGCCAGAACTCGTACAGGCCCGCCATCGCCATCAGGGAGCCGTCCGCGGGGGCGATGAAGTAGGGCTGCTTGCGGGGCTTCGCGCCCTCGGCGGCCGGCAACGGCGTCCACTCGTAGAAGCCGTCGGCGGGGAGCAGGCAGCGGCGGGAGGCGAAGGCGCGCCGGTAGGCGGGCTTCTCGTGGACGGTCTCGACCCGGGCGTTGATCATGCGGGCGCCGACCGAAGGGTCCTTCGCCCAGGACGGCACCAGGCCCCAGCGCAGGGCGCGGAGCTGGCGCCGGATCTCGCCGGTCTCCTTGTCGAGGCGCTCCAGCACCGTCCAGACGTCCTTGGTCGGGGCGACGTTGTAGTCGGGCTGCAGCGTCTCGGCAGGATCCCAGTGGGCCACGTTGAACAGGCCGACGAGGTCCTGGGGACTGCTGGTGGAGACGTACCTGCCGCACATCTTCCCCACTGTGCCACCGGGCACCGACAACCGGGCGCACCGGCGCGGCGTTTCGCAGGCAGGGCCCACGCGGGAACGGGCACGACCGCGGGGTGCCGGCCGGCCGGTTCGCGGGATGTGGTGGCCGGCTACGGCCGTCGGGGCCGGGAGTAGTCCGGCAGGGCTGCGGCGTTCCTCGCCTGCAGGCGGCGGTCCAGTGCGCCGATCGCGTTCATGAGCGGGAGGCGGGCGAAGGCGTCGCGGACGAACCGGCCGCCGGCGGTCCCGGGGATCATGATGCGGACGTTGGGCCCGATCCGCTGCTTCCGGTCGACCAGCGGGCGGTGGACGGTGTGGTAGCGGGGGAAGGCGGCCAGGTGGTCGCCGTCCGCGGCAGCCAGCTCCCCCGCCAGGCGGTAGGCGCCGACCAGGGCCAGTTCCGCGCCGGCGCCCGATGCGGGCGACGCGCACCAGGCGGCGTCCCCGACCAGCGCGACGCGGCCGTTGTGCCAGGAGTCCATCCTGACCTGGCCCAGGGCGTCGAAGTAGAACTCCGGGTCGGTGAGAGCGGAGTCGAGGAGTTCCTGGATCCGCCATGACCTGTCACCGGCGAACCGCTCGCTGATCAGGTGCTTGTGCTCCGTGACATCCCGGTGGTCGTACTCCAGCGGCGCGGAACGGAACATGAAATAGGCCTTGGCCTGGGCATGATTCCCGGAACGGTAGATTCCGGCCATGCGGCCCGGAGTGTTGAACATCGTCACCCAGCGGTCCTCACCGAGGGAGGCGTCGGCGCCCGCGAAGGCGAAGTAGTGATCCTTGAACCGGACGAACCGCGCCTCCGGTCCGAAGGCGAGCCGACGGACGGTGGAGTGCATCCCGTCCGCGCCGACGACCAGGTGGAAGCGGCGGGCGGGGGCCCGTTCGAAGGTGACGAGCACGCCGCGGTCGTCCTGCTCCAGGCGCCGGACGGAGTCGTCGAACAGGTACTCGGTGTCGGTCACTTCGCCCAGCAGCGCGACGAGGTCGCCCCGCATGATCTCCACGGAGCCCGGGTCCCGCGTGTCGACCCGGGCCAGGACCCGGTCCGAGGAGTCGACGAACTTCATTCCCCGGACATCGGCGGCCAGCTCGCGGACCCGTGACATGATCCCCATCCGCTCGGCGACTTCGACGGCCCCGGCGCGCACGTCCACCCCGTTGCCGCCGGTGCGCAGCGCCGGAGCCCGCTCGACCACCGTGGTCCGGAAGCCGTACCGGGTCAGCCAGTGCGCCAGGGCCAGACCGGCGATGCTTCCCCCGGAGATCAGGATCCGCTCGTTCATCGGCAGCTGCTTTCCGCTATTCTAAGTGGAATAGGCATTCCAGTAGAGTATGTGGAAGGCGCGTTTCACTTGTCAACCTCCGGAACCCCCCGCCGGGCCGACGCCCTGCGCAACCGCCGGCTCGCACTCGACGCGGCAACCGCACTACTGGCCGAGCCCGGCACACCGCTCACCGTCGAGACGATCGCGAGAAGGGCGGGGCTGGGAGCAGCCACCGTCGTGCGCACGTTCGGCGGCAAGGACGCCCTCCTCGACGCGGCGGTCTCCGGTTTGCTCGCGCCCGTCGTCCAGCGGGCCCGCGACCTGCTCGCCGGGACGGAGTCCGGACAAGCCCTGGACCTCTTCCTCCCCGAGCTGGTCGCCTTCCAGAGCGCGCACCACTCCGCCGGCGACCAGCTGGGGGGCCTGAACATGCCCACCACCACCGCCCTGCGCGGCGACCTCGCCCGTGTGATGGAAGAGATGGTCGAAGGAGCCCAGCGGAACGGCGCGGTCCGCACCGACGTCGATCCCGCCGTCGCGACCAGCCTGATCGGCCGAACCGCCCTGGCGATCGCCCGCGCTCAGCCTCCTTCCCAGCAGCTCGTCGATGCCTACCTCACCGTCCTGCTGCAAGGACTCCGTCCCCCCACCTGACGAAGCCGTCCGGCTGCGGGGAGGACGGCTGGTGGCGCGGTGGAGTCGTCGTCACCGGGCAGGCGGCCGGTTCCGGGATCCGGTCGGCCCGGTGGGTGACGGCGGCCTTCGCGATCAGGGCGTCTGAATCCCGGCGCGACGGCGCCTGCAGTGTCATCGTGCCGGGCGGCGGTCACGGCAGGTGGAGCTCGGCCCAGACCGTCTTGCCCACCTCCTCGGGGCGGTGGCCCCAGGCGTGGGCGATGTGGTCGACGATGCGCAGGCCGCGGTGGTGCGGCTCCCCCGGCCCGACGGGAAGGATCCGGGGGCTCGGCCGGGCTGGTGTCGGTGACGTCGATCCGCAGCCGCCCTCCGCGCACGGCGAGCCACAGCTCCACGGCGACCGGGCCGCCGGCGTGGTCGACGGCGTTGGTGATCAGCTCGGCCGCCACCAGCAGCACGTCGTCCACGGCTGCCGCCTCGGTCCCGGGCCGCCAGTGCGCCAGCGTGCGGCGGACGAAGTCGATGCCCCGGCGCACCGCTGCGCCGCGCTCGCCCGGCGGGAAGGCCAGGCGGCGGTGGGCCGTGGCGGCAAGCGATGGACACATGACCGTACTCGAGCAGGTCGAAGAGGGGCGTTCGCGTCTGCCCCGTCGCGCGCGTTCCATGCCCCGGACGGCAGCAGCGGCTCCCGCGGCGCCCTAGGGTGCGGACAGGCCGCGCCGGCGCAGCGCCTGCTCGAGGTGGGGGGAAGGTCGGGAACAGCCCGTCGGTGCCGGCGATCGCCAGGGTGCGGCGCACGCACGTGCAGGGGGCGGTCAGGACCAGCGGGGGGCCGGCCGCTCATGCGGTGCGGCGGGCCACCAGCAGCACGTTCACCACGCTGGAGGTGAACAATGCGCACCGCGGACAGGTCCACTGCCAGGAGGGCCGGGCGCCGGCCGATGGCCGCGTTCAGTGCCTGCCGCACCTGTTCCTGGTTCTCCGCGTGCAGCATCCCGGCCAACGCGCACACCACCGCTCCCCCCGCCGGGGTGGTGCGGATCATGATGTCGGGTGTCGGCCCGGCCCGTTGCGCAAGACCGTCGTAGGCAGCCATGACGTGCCCTCCGAGCCCACCGCTGGCTCCACCCGAGGGGGTGGGCCGGGGCAGCATTTCCGCGCGGGGTCGGGAGACAGTGCGGCGACAGCCGACGGGCATCCGGCGAACACCACGATGACGTGCGCCGGTACACCGCCCCCACCCCGCCGGCCCGCCCCCACCCACCGGTCCCGCACCGATCCGCGCACGGCCCGGAGCCCCGAGGCGGCGCACCCGTCGCCGGCGGGGCTCGGCGGACTGCGGATCGGCCGGCGGGGCAGCCCGGGCGCCGCGCCGGCCGCCCGGCGGCACGGCTCCGGACGGCCGCGGGTGCGGCCGCGGGTACGGCCGCGGGTACGGGTGCGGGTGCGGCCGCGGGTACGGGTGCGGGTGCGGCGGAAAACGGCGCCGCGCATGGTGGAGGCATGTCGAACATCCACGTGCACGCCAAGCAGTTCCATCCGGACGTCCACCGCCTCACCCTGGGCGCCGCCATGGCCGGCGCCGGGGCCCTCCTGAGCGTCGCAGGAGCGGCTCTGGTCACCATCGCCCTCGTCACCGCCGGACGCCGGGTAGCCACCGCCTGGGAGACCCATCCAGTGGAAATGGCCTCCCGCACCGCCCATCAGGCCGCGTCCGCCACCAGCGCCGCCCGCGATGCCTGGCGCTCCAACGCCCGCTGAACCGGCGGACCCACCGGGTTGCCGAACCTGCGCGGCCGTCCCGAGTCCGCCGGCCGGCGGGACGACCGGGAACCACCGCTCCCGGCCCGGAGCGCGCAGCGCCCTCGAAAGCGGCGGCGCCCGGTCCGGGTTCATTCGTGCGGGCACGCCGGGACCGGACATCCGCGGCCGTCGCGGACTGCGCAGCGGCTGCGGTCAGGTCTGCGGCCGAGCCCCGACGGTGCGACCGGCATCCGCGCGGACCGGGCCCCGTGCGGTCCGGGTCCGGGACGCACGGCCTCAACGACGCACTCCGGGCAGTGAGGACGGGGCCGGCGCGGCCCGGCCGCAACACCCCGCCGGCCGGCGGTCGCCGTTCGTCCTGGGGCCGGCCGACCGGTGCACATCTCGCTGAGGGGGCCGGGAGCGGGTAGGAGCCCTGGAGATCCACCGTCACCAGCGCTCCGACGGTCCCCAGTCGAAGGACGGGCCATGATCCCGCTCTTGCACACCACCCACATCTCCGGGGTAACGCCCGGCACCGACCTGCTGCGCCTGCGCGGCGAGGCCGATCAGGACACCGCCCGCGACCTCCTGCGCGCCTTCGAGCACGCCCTCACCAGTCTCCCCACACCGCAGGCCCTGCTCGTCGACTGCCAAGGGCTCACCTTCTGCACCTCGGCCGGCCTGAACGTGATCCTCAAGGCCCGGCGCCTCGCACTGCGCCAGGGCACCACCCTGCGCCTGACGAACATTCCCGACCAACTGCGCCGCCTGCTGCGCGTCACCGAGACCGACACCGTCCTCACCACCCCCGACCCGGTCGACGGCCCCGCACCCGACGCCGTCTGAACACGCGACGGCGGCCGAGGCCCCACGCGGGACGCCCACGGATTCACCGTGCTACTCGGCGGGGTCCGAAGGCGTGGCGGTAGTGCGTCCCGAGGTCGCGGTGGGCGGCGTGGAGACACGTCCCGTCCGCAGGACCGAACGTGCCGCCCGACCGGGAGCGGAGCCCTCGGCGTCAAGGGTGCTCGGGTGGTCGAACTCAGGGGCGCGGGGGCACCTATGTGGCATCCGTACACCCTGAAGACACGTCCTGGGCGAGGCGGGCGCCGCGGTGCTGGTTGTGCGGGTGCCGTCGTCGCCGCTCCGGGCACCAGAGGTCGCGGGGTGGGTGTCCTGGAGGACGGTCTGCCACCATTCGGGTCCGTCCTCGATGCAGCGCAGCAGCACGCCTTCCCGGACGGCCCACGGGCAGACCGTGACCAGGCGCAGGCCCATGAGTTCATGGCGGTGTGGCCGACCACCGCACCGGCCGGGCTCTGCGCGGCACGCGGTGCGGAGATGCCGGGCAGAGCGGCGCGTTCGGCCGCCGGCAGGGCGCCGAGGGTGGTGATCGCCTGGCGCAGGTCCTTGCGGAGCATGCGCCGCGGGACGAAGGGGCCGTGGCGGCCCGGAGCGGCGCCGCACAGCCGGGCCGGCTGCTGGAAGGTGCGGGAGGTGGCGACGGTGGAGCGCGGGCCCTCCCAGCGGATCCGGTCCGCGACGTCCCGCAGCTGATGGCGTACGCGGCGGCGCACCTCCCGCAGCTCGGCCGCAGCGGGCGGACCGTGGCCGGCGAGGAGTTCCGTCGTGAGCCGGTTGGCGCCGAGCGGGAGGGTGGTGATGTCGGGGTGGGGGAAGGGGCGTCATGCTGCGGAGCCGCTTCGGGGAGACTGCGGGGTTGCGGCCCGGCGCCTGCACGGGAACCGGTGGGCGCCGGGCCGGTGGCGCGGGGGTCAGTCGGTGGAGATGGCCTCGAGGAGGTCGCCGGCCTTGGCGTCGGGCAGGGCGCGGGCGACATCGGCGAGGGCGACGATGCCGACCAGCCGGTGGCCGTCGATGACGGGCAGGCGGCGGACCTGGTGGGCTCCCATGGTGCGCAGGATCTCGCTCGCGTCGTCGTCGGCGCCGATGGTGACGGCCTCGCCCTGCGCGAGGGTTCCGGCCTTCACCTGCTGGGGGTCCTTGCCGGCTCCGAGGACCTTGACGACGATGTCGCGGTCGGTGAGGACGCCCTTGAGCCGGTCGTCACTGCCGCAGATCGGCAGGGCACCCACGTCCAGTTCGGTCATCTTCTTCGCGGCGTCCAGAACGGACTCCTGCTCGCCGATGCACTCGGCGCCCTCGGTCATGATCTCGCGGGCGGTGGTCATCGTGATCGTCTCCTTGCATGTGCCGGCCGGGCCGGTTCCGTTCTCGGGCGTCCTTCTCGCTCGGCGGGCGGCCCGCCCCCGGCAAGCGCCGATCGGAGCGGCGCCGGTTCGGTCGGACGTCCTTCTCGACGTTCGGCTGCCCCGGAACGCGCAAGCCATACCCGGCCCCCGTGACGGAGTGCGGAAAGACCGCGCGGTAGCCGGCCTCACGGCCGGACGCGCTGCAGCGCGTCCGGCCGTGCCTCCGGGGCGCCGGGTCGGCGTCGCGAGCTCCGGGCCGGAGACCACCGCCGGACGGCGGAGCCTGCTGCACCGAGACCCGCTCTCCTGTCGGACGGGTTCCCGCACCGGCAGTTCCTCGTCGGGGTCGGCGGTCGGGCACCGTGTCAGCCGCTCGCGGCCTCATCCGGTTTGAGGGTGTCGGTGGTGTGCCGGACGGCTTGCCGACTGCGGTCGGCGGTGGTCTGCGCGGCGTCCTGGGCCGTGGTCCTCACGGAGTCGACGGCCTCCCGGGCGGGCTGTTGCAGGTCCTCCTTCACTTCCTGGGCGGCCTGTCCGACCGCTTGCTTGATCGGTTCGGTGAGGTCGTCCGCGTGCTCGCGCAGCCGGGCGCCGGCCTGGCGCTCGACCCGGGTGGCCGGGAACAGGGTGCCGGCGAGCATGCCCGCGCCGAAGGCGATGATGCCGGCCGCCAACGGGTTGCCGCGGGTGCGGTGCCGGATCTCGGCGGGTGTCTGCTGCACGCCCTCGGCGAGTTGCCCGGCCGCGTTGTGGGCGCTCTCGGCGAGCTGCCCGGTGCCGTCCCCGACCCGGCCGGCGATGTCCTCGACCGTACTCGTGGTGTCGTCCACGGACCCCATCACACGCTCCTTCACACCGGTCAGTCCGCGCCGGGCGGCATCCGCCCGGCGGTGGGCGATCCTGCCGGGCGCCACCCGGTCGGCCAGCAGGTCGACGTTGTGCGCCAAGTGGGCCCTGCGGGCCTCGACCTCGTCCCTCAACTCATCGGGTGTCGCGCCCATCGGGCGTCCTCCTTCACGGTGTCGATCGTGCGCTCGGGAGCCGGGTGCACGTCCCTGAGTCGGGCCCGGCCGCGGGCGTAGAGCACCGCCGACGCCACCGCCCAGAGCACGGCCACGATCAGCGCCGCCCACGCCGTGTCGACGGCGTGGCCGAGGGCGAACATCACGGCCAGGCTCAGAAAGAGCACCAGCAGATGCCCCGCGTAGCCTGCGCCGGCCAGCAGACCGCCCGCCCGGCCGGCCTTGACGGCCTCCTCCTTCAACTCCGCCTTCGCCAGTGCGATCTCGTCGCGTACCAGGCCTCCGAGATCCTGCGTGATGTCACCGACCAGTTCTCCGACGCTGCCGGCGCCGGACCGGTGGGCATCGCCGTCCGGGCCGCCGTTCGGTGACATCGCCCGGTCGGACGGCGGGGCGGTCGGCGGCACACCCCGGGTCGGGCGGTCGGGCATGGCAGCCACGGTTCACCGCCCCCCGTCCGGCTGCGACCCCTGCTCGCCCACGCCCGAGGACGAGACGTGGAGGCCGGGCGGGGGCGGCGGAACCTCGTGCGGCAGACGGGACGGACCGCCGTCGGATTCGTACCGCTCCGCGTGCCCCACCGTTCCGCCGACCTCAGCCGCGGACCGCGTCCGCGCGGCCGCCGGAGGGCCGGTGGCGGGCACGGCCCGGCCCGACGTGGGCTCGACCGGCGGCGGCCCGCCGGCGGCGTCGCCGTTCGCGGCGGCCGTGCCCTTGCCGATGCGGCTGACCGCGAACCCGGCCAGCGCGGCGCCCGCCAGGAACATGCCCGGGCGGCGGCGGGCGAAGTTCTCCACCTCGTCCCACAGCCCGCGCGGCCCCTGCCGCTCCAGCCGGTCGGCGATACCGTGCCCCGCACCGGCCAGCCGCTGGACCACCATCGCGGCCGTCGAGTCCCCGTCCCCCTGACCGCCCATCCGCTCCAGGTCGTCGGCCGCCCCGCGAACACCCCGGGCCAACCGCTCGCTCTGCGACCGCACCTGACCGACGATCTCCTCACGCAGCCCCCCGACGAGCTGCCGGGCCTGCTCCTGCGCCTCGCCCGCGACCTTCCCTGCCTGGTCCTTGGCGGTGCCGGCCACCTGCGACGCTTCCTGCGCGACCGCGGTGGCGGCCTCACCCGCTCGGTCCGCGACAGCCGGCGTCTGCGGGCCTTCGCGATCTGTCATGGCATCCACGAGTCGTCACTCCTCACGTAGTCGCTCCCGGCTCAAGACCGGATCCACGCGCCTACCCGAAGCATCCGGCCCAACCCCACCTCCGCGTGGGAAAGTCCGGCCGGGCATCCGGGCGTACACACCGTTGCGCGGGCAGTCGGACAGCGGCTCCCGTCCCTGCGGACCGCTCGGTCCGGGGCGAGGGGGCCTCGCCCCGCCGGTGCCGGCCCCGGCGCCCGGCCGGCTGCCCCCCAGGACGAGACCCGCAGTCGGGCACAGGGGGGTCACCGACTGCGGGTCATCCACCGGACGCCCCGGCCGAGTGGCGGGCCGGGTGCCGTGCCACCGCGTGTTTCCGGTTCCCTTCCGGCAAACCGGCCGCCGGCGGTCACGCCCGAACAGCCGTCCTTCGAAGCGTGGCGTGGCCCACCCGCCCCCGAGCCCGAGGGACGGCCGGCGCACCGCCGCTGTCCGGCGCCCGCGCTTCGCGGGACCACCAGCCGCAGAACGTCACCTGTTTCCGTTTCGTTCAGTGGAACCGGCGGCCATCGCCGTACGCCTGCGGCACGGGATCCTGTGCGGAGGGGCCGCCGGGCCCCACCCCGGATCGTCGCGCACCGCGGCTCACGAGGTGGCCGACGGCCTCGGCAGCCGGGTGCGCCTCGCCGGCACCCCCAGGTCAGGTGCCTCGGGCGCCCAGGCCGGACGCGGCAGGTCCGGAAGCAGCCGCTGCGGCCGCGCCGGAGGCGGGTAGGGCGGAGCGGGCGGGGGCGGCCCGATCGTGACCGAACTGCCCCGCGCCTGTGGCAACCGGCGCTCCCGGGCGTCCTCACGACGAGGCGTCCATCCGATGCGGTCACCGCCGCGGCCGGTTCCGCCGAGGCTGCGCGGGTAGCCGCGCGGGCATGACCACTTCCACCAGACCCTTCGCGGTCGTGACCGGTGCCTCCAGCGGCATCGGGTACGAACTCGCCCGCGAGTTCGCCGAGCACGGCTTCGACCTCCTGGTCAACGCCGAGGACGGCGGGCTCGCCGCTGCCGCCGAGGAATTGCGCGGCCACGGCGTCGCCGTCACCGACGTCCGCGCCGACCTGCGGACCCATCACGGCGTGGACACCCTCTGGTCCGCCATCGCCGCGACCGGGAGACCCGTGGATGCCGCCGCACTCAACGCGGGTGTCGGCCGGGGCGGGCCGTTCCTCGACACCGGTCTCGACGACGAGTTCGAGATCATCGACGTCAACATCACCGCCACCGTGCACCTGGCCAAACGGCTGCTGCGCGAGATGGCCGCCCGCGACGAGGGCCGCATCCTCATCACCTCGTCGATCGCCGCGACCATGCCCGGCCCCTTCCAGGCCGTCTACAACGCGTCGAAGTCCTTCCTCCAGTCGTTCGCCCAGGCCCTGCAGAACGAGCTGAAGGACACCGGCGTCACCGTCACCGCCCTGATGCCCGGCCCGACCGACACCGACTTCTTCCGGCGCGCCGGCATGCAGGACACCAAGGTCGGCAGCGGGCACAAGGACGACCCCGCCCAGGTCGCACGGCAGGGGTTCGACGCCCTGATGGCCGGCAAGGACAAGATCATCGCCGGTTCGCTCAAGACCCGGGCCCAGGGTCTCGCCAACAAGGTCCTGCCCGACAGTGCCAAGGCCGGGACCCACCGCCGGATGGCCGAACCGGGCTCCGGCGTGCCCGGTCCCGACGACGCCGCGTGACGGCTTCCGGTACCCGCAGGCCCACCGCCGTCCCCCACCACGAAGGAGCAAGCGATGCGTGCAGTCACCTGGCACGGATAGCGCGACGTCCGCGTCGACGAGGTTCCCGATGCCACGGTCGAGGACCCCACCGACGTTCTCGTCGAGATCACCAGCACCGGCCTGTGCGGCTCGGACCTGCACCTCTACGAGGTCCTCGGCCCGTTCCTGGACAAGGGCGACATCCTCGGCCACGAACCGATGGGCGTCGTCCGCGAGGTCGGCCCCGAGGTGACGAAGCTCCGATCCGGCGACCGGGTCGTCGTTCCCTTCAACGTCAGCTGCGGCACCTGCCGCATGTGCACCGCCGGCCTGCACTCGCAGTGCGCCACCACCCAGGTCACCGAGTACGGCAACGGCGCGGCCCTGTTCGGCTACACCAAGCTCTACGGCCAGGTCCCCGGCGGCCAGGCCGAACTGCTGCGGGTCCCGTGCGGCGACACCCTGCCGGTCAAGGTGCCCGACGGGCCGCCGGACGACCGCTTCGTCTTCCTCTCCGACGTCCTGCCCACTGCCTGGCAGGCCGTCGAATACGCAGCGGTGCCGGACGGCGGCAGCCTCGCCGTCCTCGGCCTCGGCCCCGTCGGCGACATGTGCACCCGCATCGCGCGCCTCCGCGGAGCGCAGCAGGTGATCGGCATCGACCTCGTCCCGGAACGGCTGGAGCGCGCCCGCCGGAACGGCGTCATGACCCTGGACCTGCGCGACCACGACGACGTCGCCCAGGTGGTCCGCGACCTCACCGACGGCCTCGGCCCCGACGCCGTCATCGACGCCGTCGGCATGGAGGCCCACGGCTCCCCGGCGCGCAGACCGCCCAGCGCATCACCGGCCTGCTGCCCGACGCGGTCGCCGAACGCTTCATGCTCCGCGTCGGCGTCGACCGCCTGCACGCACTGAACCTCGCCATCGGCATGGTCCGCCGCGGCGGCACCATCTCGATCTCCGGCGTCTACGGCGGCATGACCGACCCGCTGCCGCTGCTCGCCCTCTTCGACAAGCAGATCCAGCTCCGCATGGGCCAGGCCGACGTCCGCCGCCGGGTCGACGACCTGCTGCCGCTGCTCACCGACGACGACCCCCTCGGCGTGGACGGGTTGGCCACCCACCACCTGCCCCTCGCCGAGGCGCCCGCCGCCTACGAAACGTTCCAGAACAAGGGCGACGGCGCCGTCAAGATCCTCTTCCGGCCGTGACGGCGGCTGTAGGCCGTACCCCGTGCAGAGCGGCCGGGCACGGCACCGGGGGCGGTGAGGCCGTGCCGGTCGGCGGGTGGCCACAGACCGTCCGCCCCTGTCAGCAATCGACCGTGTCCCGGGTTTGGCCGTCCCCGCACGGGACAGGCGCCGCGCCATGACCCTCATGAACTCGATACGACCGGCAGACGTCTCGGCCCTCGCCGCGGACGGCTCGGGCCCCCATCTGTGGCTGATCGCGGCCGGCGCGGCCGTGGTGGTCGTCCTCGTCCTGGCCTTCGTCCTCGGCCGGCGTCGCGAGGACCGCGAGCCGCCACCGGTGGATCTGAGGAGCACCGAAGAGCCGAGCGACAAGGCGCGCAAGGGCGAGTCGTAGGAACGGGCGACCGGTGCCCTGTCGTCCGGGGACGGCACCGCGCCGACGGCCGACATCGAGCCCCCTCCCCGCCGGTGACCCCCTCGCCGTCGTCCGGAGCGGGGCTCGGCAGGGATATCAAGAGCCGGGGCCGGCAGGGGCCACCAGCGTGGTGGTGGGCTGCTCCGCCGTCCCCGGCCCCTCCGACAACACCGCCGCACCGTTCACCTTCGGACTGGCATGGCTGACCCACCTCGCCCTGGGACGCACCCTCGGGTCCGGTACCCGCCCGTCCTGACAGCAGCGCTCGGCCGCGCGCCCACCGGCAGCGCCCGCCCGGCAGAGCGCCCGGCTCCCCGGCGGGCACCGGACCGCTGTCTCCGACGCCGGTGCCTTCACCCACGACCCACCGCTGGCGCGCCTCGCTGCCCGGTCAGTTGTCGAACAGCGGATCCGGGTCGGCCCGGGCCGCACGGTGCGCGGGTCGCGGGTCGGGTTCGGAGGGGATCGTCACCTCGACCCAGACGGCCTTGCCCCCGCCGTCGGCGGCCCAGCCCCAGTCGGCGGCGATGCGGTCGACGAGGATCAGGCCGTGCCCGTGCGGGGTGTCCGGGCGGTAGTCCTCCTGCAGGCGCGGCCGGGCGGGGGAGGTATCGGTGACGGCGATTCGCAGCCGCCCCGGGTGCTTCTCCAGGCCGAGGGCGAGTGGGCCGCCGGCGTGCTCGGCGGCGTTCGCCAGGAGTTCGGCGGCCACCAGCACCGTGTCGTCGGCGGCCCGGGGGCCGGTCAGGTGCCAGACGGCGAGGGCGTGGCGGGTGAAGTCGATGCCCTCGCTCACGCAACCGCCGCCCCGGCGGTCGGGCGGGAAGTCCAGCTGTCGGCGGTCCAGGACTGCGGAGGAAGGGGAGGCGAACATGGCTTTCCCTGGTCGATACCGAAGGTTCTCCGCCCCGGACGTCTGCCCACTCCGGCGCCGTCTACGCCTCTGGGCTCCGCGGCGGCCGGGCGTACCCGGCCGCTTCCCGGACACTCGCGCAGACGGGGAACAGCTCGGTGGCACCGGTCACCTCCAGGACCCGGCGTACCCCGCCGGGCGGGGAGATCAGCACCACCGGGACGGCCCGGTCGGACGCGGCCTCGCGGGCCTGCAGCAGGGCGTTCAGGGCGCTGGAGGTGAACAGCTCGACCCCGTGCAGGTCGAGGGCCAGCACCTGCGGCAGCAGGCCGAGCCCCTCGGACACCGCGGCGCGGACCTCGTCCTCGGTGTCGTGGTGGAGGTCACCTGCGAGCGTGCACACGGCGACCGCGCCCACCAGTTCGACGCCGGTCTTCAACTCGTCCGCCACGCCTCGCGCTCCTTCCGCCCGCCGCGGGACCGTTCCGTCGGCCGCGATCGGACCCCGTCGGGGAACCCGCCGGAGCCGGGCCGCCCTGACCGCGGACCGGCTCCACCGTCCACCGTAAGTCGCGCCGCCGCCCGCGGCACCCAGGCCCAGCAGGTCCCCGGCGGCCGGCCCACCCTCCACGGGGCCGACCACGACACCGTCGGCGACGACCGTGACCTCGCACATGCTCCGGTTGCCCGGACGCCCCGCAGGGCTCACCCGAGGTCGAGGTCCGCCACGCCCTGGAGCGCCGCCCCGCTCGCCCGCACCTCGTCGAGCCAGTCCGCGAAGACCTGCGCCTGGCGGCCGACCGCGACGTCGGCGAGATCGGGCGGCCACGTGCCCGGCGCCACCACCGTGACCACCACACCGCCGGCCCCCGCCGCGGCCGACAACCACTCCTGCGGGGTCTCCATCACCGGCGCCGGCTCCCACACCTCACGGCCGCCGACCAGCACCAGCCGCTCGAACCGCCCACCGCGGACCTGCACCGTCCCCGTCGACACCGGCACGCCGCCCGCAGCCACGAACCCGCTCTCCCACGCATCCGTCGCCAAGCCGCCCCAGTGGCCGGCGTCGACCTCGACGACGACCTCGGCCAGCGCGCTGCCGTCGCCCGTCTCCCGCACCACCAGCGCCCACAGCACCGGACCCTCACCCACCGCCGTCACCCCCAGATCGACGAACCAGCGCGCCGCGCGTCCTCACGTGCCCGGATGCGCCTCCGTCTTCAGCGACCACGACCCGCCCGGACAACCGGCCGGAAGCGGCGGGAACCGGTGCCCCTTCACATCCGTGCTCCAGTGGTGCCCGGCCCCGCAGTCGCACTCGTAGATCCCGCTCGCGGGCACGATCTCACCGGGATGCCACGACGTCTTCTCCTCGTCCATACCCCCGGTCTACGACAGCACGGGGTCCACCGCGACCGCGGACGTGGATCTCCCCCCCGGGCCGAGGGCCGGTCAGTGCAGGACGCTGACCGCGCGGGCGATGACGAGGAGGGAGGTGATGAGCGCGGCGACGCTCTCGACGCCCATGAGGATCTTGGCGCGGGCGGAGAGCGGCATGGTGTCGGTCGGGCTGAAGGCGGTGGAGTTGGTCACCGAGACGTAGAGGTAGTCGATCAGAGTGGGCGCCCAGTCGCAGGAGCGGCTGGAACCGTCGGCGACCTCCTCCACCGCGTCGTCGTTCTCGTCCTGGGAGAAGCGGAAGTCCGCGAGGGGGAGGTCCGTGCGCGGCACCTGGGTGCGCGTGACCGGTCCGCCGCGGTCGAGTTCCCAGAACGCGAGTCCGAAGACGATGACGTCGGTGGCCCAGACCTGGAGGGCGGCGACCAGCAGCGATCCGCCGTCCTTGACGTCCGCCGCCACCAGCGTGTGGACGAGCAGGCCCAGCGCCACCAGGTTGCTCACGCCGATCAGGCCGACCAGGGCCAGCGACAGGGTTCTGGACAGGCGGTTCTCGCGGGTCATCCGGTGCGGGTTCACCGCGACCAGCGGGATCAGGAGCAGCACCTCCAGAGCCGGCAGGACGTAGCGAGGGGCGACGAGCAGCGGCTCCGGCAGGGCGAGGTAGAGCATGATCGCCACCAGGGTGGCCACCATCGCGGGCAGCCGGGCCTCGCCGCGGCGCTCGTGCCGGGGGTGGCGCTGCTGCATCCGCGTGCGGCGGGGGTTCGGTGACCGACGGGCGTTCGACGTTCGGCTGTCCGTGCTCATCGCGGCGGTCCTCCGGATCGGTGCGGCTGACCGGCGGCTTCCCCCGGAAGCGCAGTCCACTCCCCGCACGGCTCCGGCGCTGTCCGCTGCCGCTACCGGCCCCCGGTCACTGCGGCTCGTTGGTGCCTCGCCCGGCGCGGTCGCCGAGGCCGGTCAGTGCACCGACCGGCGGGTACCTGCGCTCGGCCTCGGCGGCGGCGTCCGTGCCCGCGACCGGGCGGCTGGGCCGGGCGCCGGCGGAGGGCAGCAGCCGGGCGGCCAGGGTGAGGGCGCGGGTGGTGGTGGCGGGCGCCAGGCCGTAGACGCGGCTGCCGAGCTTGGCCGCGGGGGTGAGCACCAGCTCGGGGCGGCCCCGTTCGGCGGCCCGGACGATCGCCCGGGCGGCGCGGGACGCGTCCATGGTGAGCAGCGGCAGGCCCGCGGCGGGCCCGAACCAGGCGTACTCGCGCTCGGGCCGGCCCGCGAAGGCGGCGGCCCGGTGGGAGCCGGTGCGCATCAGGCCCGGCAGGACGGTGGTGACGCTGATGCCGTCGGCGGCGAGTTCGGCGCGCAGGCCCGCGGACAGCCCGGCGAGCGCGAACTTGGCGGTGACGTAGGGCAGCAGGTGCGGGGCCGGGATACGGCCGCCGATCGAGGAGACGGTGACGACGGTGCCGCTGCGGCGCTCGCGCATGCCGGGCAGGGCGGCGAGCACCAGCCGGACGGGCGCCCGCACCATGACGTCCAGTGCGCGGTCGAAGTCCTCGGCGGTGAAGGCCTCCAGCGGGCCGACCTGGATCAGTCCGGCGTTGTTCACCAGCACGTCGAGCCGGCCGAACCGCTCGACGGTGGCGGCGACCAGCCGTTCGGGGGCGTCCGGTTCCGCGAGGTCGCAGACGGTGGAGGCGACGGTGCCCCGGCTGCTCAGCTCGCGTTCGGCGGTGGCGAGTTCCTGCGGATCGCGGGCGCAGATCATCACCCGGGCGCCGCGGTCGGCGAGTTCGCCGGCGATCAGCAGGCCCAGCCCGCGGGATCCGCCGGTGACCAGTGCGGTGGCGCCGTGGAAGCGGTCGTCGTGGTGGTGCATGGGCTTCTCCGTCTCCGGTGTCGGGCCCGCACGGGCGACGCCCGTGCGGGAACTCCCCCGTCGGCGCCTGTCCGTGCCCCGGCCGGGGCAAACGGCCGGCCCGGCGGTTTCCGCCACCCCGCGACGGGCAGCCGCGACCACCGGACGAGGAGATGCGCGGAGAGGGTGGTCGGCGTGAAGGCAGTGGTGTTCAAGGGGCCGTTCGAGGTGTCGGTCGAGGAGGTGCCCGACCCGCGGTTGGAGGCCCCGGGGGACGCCGTCGTGCGCATCACCACGACCAACATCTGCGGTTCCGACCTGCACATGTACGAGGGCCGCACCCCGGTGGAGGAGGGCAAGGTCCTCGGTCACGAGAACATGGGCATCGTCGAGGAGACCGGCCCGGGCGTCACCCGGATCGAGCCGGGCGACCGGGTGTCCGTGCCGTTCAACAAGGAGTACCACCGATGACCGACCGCGAGGGCGAGCGGTGGCTCGCCATCTACCTCAACGACCACCTGGCCGGCTCGTACGGCGGTGCGGCGCTCGCCCGCCGGATCGCCCGCACGCACCCGGCCGGCCCGGACGCCCCCGATCTGCGGACCATGGCCCGGGAGATCGCCGAGGACCGGGACGAACTCGTCGCCCTGATGCGGGCGCTGGGTGTCCGGCCCCGGCGGCACCGGATGCTGCTCGGCGCGGGTGCCGAGCTGGCCGGCCGGCTGAAGCTCAACGGGCGGGTGCTGCGCCGCTCGCCGCTGAGCGACCTGCTGGAGACGGAGGCGATGCGCTCCGGCGTCCAGGGCAAGATCGCGCTCTGGCGGGCGCTGCGGGCGGCGTGCTCCGACGACCTGCTCACCGCCCGGCTCCAGCGGCTGGCGGCACGGGCCGACCGGCAGGCGGAGATCCTCGACGCCCGGCAGGCGGAGGCCGCCGAGGTGCTGCGGCACGCCCTCGGCCGGAAGTGGCAGGCGGCGAAGCCCCCGGACCGGGTGCACGACGGCGTGCCGCAGCACGCCTGACCGCGTCCGCCCTCAGCTCTGCGCGGCGACGGCCGCGCAGAGCAGGGCGATGCCGACGGCAAGCCAGGCGAGGTAGTCGCCGAGGTGGCCGGAGTGCAGCCGCCGCAGGCCGCGCACGGCCCGGCCGGCGAGGCGCGGCCGGGCACGGGGTTCGGCCCGGCGGCGTACGGCGGACAGGGCGAGCGCCACGGCCAGCCCGGCCGACAGCAGGCCGAGGAGCACTCCGGGCGCCGTCCAGCCGGCCTCCTCGGCGGGCGGGAGGGCCGTGATGCCCGCCGCCACGGCGGCCCGGTACGCGGCGGGGTCGGTGAAGACGGCCGCACCGCGCGCCAGGGCGGTGGCGGCGGACGGGAGACTGCCGAGGACCAGGCCGAGCAGCAGCAGCACGCCCGGCACGGCGAGCATGGTGGGCGGCAGGGAGCGTGCGGGGTCGTGGATCTCCGGCTCCTCGCCCTCCCCGCTGATCTCCTCCTCGCCGGGCACGGTCCGCGGGGCGGGGCCGACCCCCCAGAAGATCCGCAGGGCCGCGCGCAGCACCGCGGCGCCGGTGGCCGCGGAGACGAGCACGTACACCGCCGGCAGCCAGGGCTGCCAGTGCCCGGCGTCCTCCTCGGCGAGGGCCTTGCCGAGGCCGGTTCCGAACGGCGGGAGGCCGGCCAGGGCGAGGGCGCCGGCCGCGAAGAGCAGGCCGGTCGCGCGCAGGCCGCGGCCCCGGCCGTACAGGCCGTGCTCGTCGACGGAGCCGAAGCGGTCGAGCAGCACCCCGGTCAGGCCGAACAGCGCCGCCTTGACCAGCCCGTGGGCGGCGACGTACAGCGCCGTCCCGGCGGTGCCGTGCGGGGTGAGCAGGGCCACGCCGATCAGGAAGAGGCCGACGTGGCCGACGGTGGAGAAGGCCAGCAGCCGTTTCAGGTGGCGCTGCTGCCAGCACATCACCGCGCCGACGAGGGCGGTGAGCGCGCCGAGGGCGGTGAAGGTGGTGCGGAAGGCCGCGTGCGGGATGCCGCCGGGGCCGGCGAAGACCGTCCAGTAGAGGCGGGCGGTGCCGTAGACGCCGAGTTCCACCATGACGCCGGACATCAGCATGCAGACGGGGGTGGGGGCGACGGCGTGCGCATCGGGCAGCCAGAAGTGGAAGGGCACGGCGGCGGCCTTGACCAGCAGGGCGGTGGCGACCAGCACGAAGGCGACCACGGTCAGCGTGTCGGTGCGGTGGCCGGCGAGGCGCTCGCCGAGCCGGGCGAGGTTCAGCTCGCCGGTGCGGGCGTAGAGCAGGCCGATGCCGAGCAGCGAGCAGTACGCGGCGAAGGAGGTGACGATGCCGAAGACCAGGGCGCCCTGCAGCGGCCTCGGGTCCTCGATCCGGTAGCCCGTCAGGGCGTACGCGGCGGCGCCCATGAGTTCGAAGAGGACGAAGGTGTTGAAGAGGTCGCCGGTGAGCGCGAAGCCGACCATGCCGGCCTCGAAGAGCAGCAGCAGGGCGGGGAAGATCCCGGCCCGTTCGCCGGCCGGTTCGTCGAAGTACCGCCAGGCGTAGACGACGGCGGCGAGCACCAGGACGGCGGCGAGCAGGGCGCAGCCGGCACCGACCGGGTCGGCGGCCAGCACGATGCCCACGCCGCTCGGCCAGCCGCCGAGCCGGGCGGTGGCGATCCCGGGGCTCTTGACCCAGAGGGCGGCGAGGCAGAGCACCTCGGTGGCGGCCGCCGTCGTGGCGAGGACGTCGCAGCCGGTCCGGGGCAGCCGGCGGCCGACGACGGCGAGCAGGGCGGAGCCGAGCAGCGGGATCGCGACGGCGAGCGGCAGCAGGTCCTCGGCGGCCATGCGTCAGCCCTTGAGGCCGGTGAGGGCCTGCGGGTCGACGGTGCGGTGGCGTTTGCGGAGCTGGATGGTCAGGGCGAGCAGCAGGGCGGTGACGGTGGCGCCGACGACCACGTCGGTGAGGGCGAGGGCCTGGACGACCGGGTCGACGACGGGCCGGCTGCCGGGGGCGATGTCGGCGTAGACAGGGGCGGTGGCACCGTCGCGGTAGCCGACGGCGAGCAGCAACAGATAGGTGGAGGACTGGGCGACGGCGAGGCAGCCGATGGCGTGCACGAGGTTGCGGCTGGTGACGAGGCCGTACAGGGCGACGAGCAGCACCCAGCCGGCGGCGAGGTAGGGCCAGACGCCCACTACGGGCGCTCCTTCCGGTGTTCGTCGGGGTCGGTCAGTTCGACGGCCTGGTCGAGGAAGTGGGCGATCAGGACGATCAGCCCGGTGGCGACCTCGACGCCGACGGCGGCGTTCAGCAGCGGGACGGTGCCGCCGGAGGTGATCGTGTTGAAGGTGCCGAGCGGCAGCGTGTTCTGCAGGAAGGCGCTGCCGGCGGCGAGGGTGGCGAGGCCCACGAGGGTGAAGGAGGCCGCGGCGGCGCAGTCGGTGACGTCGAGGACGGCGAGCGGCCGCAGGCTGCGCAGGGCGCGGTAGTCGGCGGCGACGTAGGCGAGGTGCAGGGCGGTGGCGAGCACCACGCCGCCTTGGAAGCCGCCGCCGGGGCTGAGCTGGCCGTGGGCGACGACGTAGACGCCGACGACCAGGGTGACCGGCAGCAGCAGGGTGCCGAAGAGCCTGGTGGTGGGCAGGACACGTCCGGCCTCGGCGCGGCGGTGGCGTTCGTCGCGGGCGCGGCGCAGCAGCAGGGCGGCGCCGAGGACGGTGCCGAAGAGGATGGACTCCTCGCCGAGGGTGTCGAAGGCGCGGAGGTCGAAGTTGACGGAGGAGACGACGTTGGCGGTGCGGTGGGCGAGCGCCGCGGCGGCGGCGCGGTCGCCGTAGGGGTGGCTCGCCGAGCCGAAGGGCGGCAGGTCGGTGCAGGCGGCGGCGAAGAAGGCGGCGATCACCGCGGCGGCGGCCAGCGCCAGCAGCAGGCGGGCGCGGGCGGTCACCGCTGTTCCTCGTCCCGGTCCTCGGGGGCGCGGCGGCGGCCCGTCTTGCGGACGGTCAGCAGGATCAGCAGCGGGGTGAGGGCGGTGCCGACGGCCAGTTGGGAGAGGGCGACGTCGGGTGCCTGGAGGACGGCGAACAGCACGGCGAGGCCGAGGCCGAGCGCGGACAGCACGACGGCCTGCCGGGCCGGGTCGCGGGTGAGCACGGCGACGGTCGCGGTGGCGACGACGAAGGCGAGGGCGAGGCCGATCAGCCAGTGGTTCACCCGTCCTCCCCGTCCCCGGTCCGCCGGACGGCCCGGCCGACGGCGATCGTGGTGGCGGTGCCGCCGGCGGCGAACAGCAGGCCGATGAAGAGCGTCTTGGCGGCCGCCCGGCCGGCGCCCTGGTCGACGGCGACCGCGGCGGCGATCAGCGGCAGTCCGGCGCAGGAGGCGGGGGCGAGCGCGTGCAGCCGCATCGGGGTGCCGCGCAGCCGGACGAGGGCGAGGGCCGACAGCAGCACGAAGGCGACTCCCGTCCACAGCAGCACCAGGGCGGTGACATGGCCGGCCGTCATGGTGATCCTCCGTCCGTTTCGGGGTCGTCCTCGTCGGGTCCGCCGCTGCGGCCGGCGACGAAGCGGGTGAAGACCAGCGCCCCCGCGGGGGCGAGGACGGCCAGCACCAGCGCGAGGTCCTGGTAGGACGGCCGGTCGTAGGCCGGGGGCAGCAGCAGGAACACCGCCCCGACCACGCTCGACAGCAGGCAGAGCCCGATCAGCCGGCCCACGGTGCCGCCCCTGGAGACCGCCCACACGCAGGCGGGGACGTCGACGGCCAGCAGCACCAGGGCCGCGGCCGTCCAGGCGCTCACCGCCGCTCCCCCGGGTCGGTGACGGTCTTCTCCACCGGTCCCGGGCGCCGGTCGAGGGTGTGCAGCAGGGGGTCGTCCTCGTGCGGCATGTCGAGGACGCAGGTGTCCGGCGAGGCGGCCAGCACGATGCCCGCCCAGCCGGGGTCGGTGCCCCGCCGGACGGCCGTCCGGCGCAGCACGGCGTCCTCGGGGCGGCGCACCGCGGCAGCCAGCAGGGTGCCGCAGCCGCGCAGCACCGCCCAGGGCAGCAGCAGCACCGCCCGTCCGGCGCCGTGGGCGCCGCGCCACCGGACGCCCGCGGCGCGGCGCATGGCGCGGGCGGCGCAGGCGGCGCCGAGTGCGGCGGTGGCGGCGACCAGCAGTTCGACCGGCGACACGGTGCTGATCAGCAGGACCGTCAGGCCCGTGAGCGCGCCCCACCACACGGCGATCTCGGCCGCGCCCGCGACCACCCGCGTCGTCCTTCCGTCGATGGGGTCCTCCGTGGGTCGGCGCTCCGGGCGGCGGCCTGGGCGGCGGTCAGTCCGGCGGCTCGACGGGCTCGTCCGGATCGGGTTCGGTGTCCGGCTCCTCGGGGGACGTGCCCGGGCGGGGCGGCTCGGGCGGCGGGGTCGGCGAGCCGGGCGGCGGGGGCGGGTCGGGCGGCACCGGGGTGACGTCCGGGTCGGGGGGCGTCGGGACGGATCCCATGGTGGTCACTCCTGTCGTACGGCGGTCGGAGGCGCGCCGCGGCCGGGTCGCGGCCGTCATGCGCCGGGCCCTGCTTCCGTGGCGGTGCGCGGGACGGGCGGCGCCGGCCGCAGGCCGGGGATCACCCGTCCGGCGGCGCGGGCGGCGGCTGCGCCGAAGCTGCCGAGGGCGTGCGCGGCCTGCTGCTGGCGGCTGCGGGCGCGGGCCTTCCGGTCGAAGCGGCCGTGCGCGCCGAAGTCCGTGTCGCGGTCGGCGGGCTCGAACAGGTTGTCCGGCCCGTCGGCGGGCCGCGGTTCGTCGGTCTGCTGGGAGTCGAAGCCCGTCCGGGCGAGGTAGCGGTCCAGCAGGCCGGGTGCCACGGCGTTGGCGATCAGAGTGGCGACGGTGCTGGCGCCGACCCAGTACTCGCGGCGGGCGGGGTGGTCGGCGGCGTACAGCACCGCGCGGGCGGCGATCTCGGGCTGGTAGATCGGGGGTACGGGCTGCGCCCGTCGGGGCAGCCGGGAGCGCACCCAGTCGAACTGCGGGGTGTTGACCGCGGGCATCTGCACCATGGTGGTCCGCACGGCGGTGCCGGAGGCGAGGAGTTCGCAGCGCAGTGCCTCGTGCCAGCCCTGGATGGCGTGCTTGGCGCCGCTGTAGGCGGTCTGCAGCGGGATGCCGCGGTAGGCGATCGCGGAGCCGACCTGGACGACGGTGCCGCGGCCGCGGGGCAGCATCCGGCGCAGTGCGGCGCCGGTGGCGTAGACGTAGCCGAGGTAGGAGACCTCGGTGACGCGGCGGAACTCCTCGGGGGTGATCTCGGTGAAGGGGGCGAAGACGGAGGAGAAGGCGTCGTTGACCCAGACGTCGATCGGTCCGAGCTCCTCCTCGGCACGCCGGGCGGCGGCCTCGACGGCGTCGGGGTCGGCGACGTCGGCCTCGATCGCGATCGCCTTCGCGGCGCCGGCCCGTTCGGCTTGGTGCACGGCCCCGTCGAGGCCGGCGCGGCCGCGGGCGATCAGCGCGAGCCGGTCGCCGCGGGCGGCGAAGGCGGCCGCGCAGGCGCGGCCGATGCCTCCGCTCGCGCCGGTGATCACCACGGTCCGCGGGGCAGGTCGGTGCTCTGTCATACCGTGCGGCTCCCCGGTCGGCGGCGGGACAAACGGGGGTGGCCGCGGGCTGCGGTCAGGAACGCAGGGCGGGCAGCACGAGTTCGCGGTAGGCGTCGAAGAAGACCTCCTGGTCGGGGCCGATCTGGCCGACGTACACCTCGTCGAAGCCGGCCCGGGCGTATGCGCGCACCGTGTCGATGTGCTGCTGGGCGTCGTCGCCGCAGGTCACCGCCTCGTCGATCATGTCGCGGGTGACGAGCTCACTGGCCTGCTCGAAGTGCGCGGGGGTGGGCAGCAGCTGGGCGAGTTCGCCGGGCAGCAGTTCGGTGGGCCAGAGCCGGTGGACGGTGTCGACGGCCTTCTCGCGGTTGCTGCTCCAGCAGACCTTCACGCCGCCGATGACGGGTTTGCCGGTGCCGCCGCCCGCGCGGAAGGCGTCGACCAGGTCGGCGTCGGGGGTCATGGTGACGAAGCCGTCGCCGATCCGGCCGGCCAGTTCGGCGGCGTTCGGGCCGAAGCCCGAGACGTGGATCGGCAGCGGGCCGTCCGGCGCGGTGTAGAGCCGGGCGTTGTCGACCGTGTAGTGGCGGCCGCGGTGGCTGACCTGGCGGCCGGTGAAGAGCGCGCGCATCACCTCGACGGCCTCCTCCAGCATGGCGGCCCGGTCGTCGAAGGACGGCCATCGGTCGCCGTGGACGTGCTCGTTCAGCGCCTCGCCGGTGCCGACGCCCAGGGCGAACCGCCCGCCCAGCAGCACGCTGGAGGTGGCCGCGGCCTGCGCGGTGACGGCCGGGTGCAGCCGGACGGTCGGACAGGTCACCAGGGTGGTGACCGGCAGGTCCACGGCCTGCGACAGTGCGCCGATCATCGACCAGACGAACGGGCTGTTGCCCTGGGCGTCGTTCCACGGGTGGAAGTGGTCGGAGATGGCCAGCCGGGTGAATCCGGCCCGCTGGGCTCGTCGGGCCTGGTCGATCAGTTCGGCGGGCGTGAACTCCTCGCACGACAGGAAGTAGCCGTACTCGGTCATGGTGTGCCGGTCCTCTCTGTGGCGGTCCCCCTTCCGTGCGGCGGCTACCCGGGGCGGCGCCGGGGACACCTCGTCCGTCGTCCCTGCGGACTCAGGCGGAGAGCAGCGCGGTGATGCAGCCGTCCCAGTCGATCCGGGCGGCCTCGGAACCGACCGGCACCAGTTCGGTGGTGACGGCGAGGAAGCGGGTCAGGTGGCCCACCGGGGTGTGCAGCAGGGCCACGTCGGCGTGCCGGCCCAGCGCGATGAACACGTCGGTGTCGCAGCAGGGTTCGACGCGGACGTCGCCGTCGCCGGCCGGGCCGCGGAGCCCGTCGAGCAGCAGGTCGCGGGAGACGACCCAGGTGGCCTCGGGGTCGAAGCCGTGGAAGTCCAGGTGGACGGCGTAGGGGTCGTCGGTGCGGTAGTGGCAGTCGACGCTCAGGTCGTGGACCGAGTCGGCCCCGGTGATCAGCCGCATGGGCATGCGGGCGGTGACGCCTTCCATCTGTGGCAAGTCCCTTCGCCGGGCCGGCGCAGCGCACCGTGGTGGGCCCCGCGTCTGCCCGCCCGCCGGGCGATCACACGGCCGGTGATGTGCGGATCCGGTGAATGATGCGCCGTCAGACGGGTTGTGCGAGACGGACGGAGGCCTCCAGCATCAGAGCGTGGACGAAGGCCTGCGGCAGGTTGCCGCGCAGCTGGCGCTGGGCGACGTCGAACTCCTCGGCGTACAGCCCGGCGGGACCGCAGGCGGCGCGGTTGCGTTCGAACCAGCGCACGGCCTCCACCGCGTCGCCCTGCTGGTGCTCGGCGAGGGCCAGCACGAAGCCGCACAGCAGGAAGGCGCCCTCGGCGTCCTCCAGCGGGCGGCGGTCGTGGCGGAACCGGTAGAGGTAGTGGTCCTGGACGAGGTCGGCGCGGACGGCCCGCAGGGTGGCCGTGGTGCGTGGGTCGTCGGCGGCCAGGGCGCCGCGGACGGCGGGCAGCAGCAGCGCGGCGTCCACCGCGGGGTCGGTGGGGGTGCGCTGCCAGCGGCCGGTGGGGTGCAGGCTGTCGGCCGCGGTGTCGGCGGTGATCCGGTCGGCGAGCGCCTCCCAGTGGGCGGCGCGGCCTGCTCCGGCGCCGGGGGCGGCCGCGGCGGCGCGCAGTCCGGCGGCGCAGATCAGCCGGCTGTGCGCCCAGCGGTCGTCGTGGAGTTCCCAGATCCCGGCGTCCGGCTCGCCGTGGCGGGCCTCGACGGCCTCGGCCGCGATCAGGGCGGCCCGCCGCCCGTCGGCGTCGAGCCGGTCGTGCCGGGCGGCGGCGGCGAGCAGCAGCAGGCTCTCGCCGAGCGCGTCCAGCTGGAACTGCCGGTTGACGTGGTTGCCGACGACGTCGGAGCCGCCGGGGTAGCCGGGCAGGTCGAGGGTGCGCTGGCCGGGGACGGCCGTCCCGGCGGGGGTGTAGGCGGGGGCGAGGGCCGGTCCGTCGGCCAGCAGCCGGGCGGTGACGAAGCGGACGGAGCCGTCGAGCAGCGGGTGCGTTCCTGCGGCCGCGGCGGCCTGGCCGATGTAGCACTGGTCGCGGATCCAGACGTACCGGTAGTCGTAGTTGCGGCCCTGTTCGGCCCGTTCGGGGAGGCTGGTGGTGGCGGCGGCGACGGTGCCTCCGCCGGCGCCGGTGAGGCCGCGCAGCACGGCGACGGCGTGCCGGGCGTCGCGGCGGCCGAGGACGTGCGGCAGGTCGGGGACGCAGTCGGCCCAGGACTCCTCGGTGCCGCGCCAGAGCACGTCGGCCGGGTCCGGCGGTGGCAGCGGCCGGTCGGAGACCTCCAGCACCAGGTCCTGGTGGGTGCCGGCGTCCAGGCGTATCCCGGCGGTGAGGGCGGTGCCGTCCGAGCTGGCGGGCCGGGCGTCGGGGGCGCCGGTCCAGCGCAGGTGCAGGTCGCCCGTCCGGCCCGTCCAGCGGCCGGCACCGTCGCGACGCAGGTCGCGCAGCGGGTGGGCGCCGAAGCCGGCCGCCGGCTCCAGGTGGACGTCGACGCGGGCGTCCCCGTCGACGGCGAGGATCCGGCGCAGCAGCACGGCGCGGTGCGGGTCGCCGGGGTGGGCGAGGGCCTCGCGGCATTCGACGATGCCGGTGGTGGTCGTCCAGCGGCTGCGCCAGATCAGGCCCCCGTCCTCGTAGTAGCCGCCCCAGACGAAGGGTTCGGCGGGCGTGACGGTGTAATGGCCGGTGCCGCCGATCAGGGCGGTGAGGACGGCGTCGCTGTCCCAGCGGGGTGCGCACATCCAGACGATGTCGCCGCGCGGACCGACGAGGGCGCCGCGTTCGCCGTCGGCGAGCAGGGCGTAGTCGCGCAGGGCGTGCGGGGCGGGGCCGTTGCCGCTCGGGGCCATGGGGTCCTCTCTGCCGGGTTCAGTGGGTGCGGAAGCGTTCGGCCTCCTGCGGTCTGAGGGTCAGTCCGAGGCCGGGGGCCCCGCTCTCGCCGGGGTGGATGCTGCCGCCGGCGGGGTCCAGGGCCCCGTCGAAGAGGAGGTGCTCGATGCGGACGTGGTCGTGGAACCACTCCAGGTGGCGGAGGTTGGGGATCGCGGCGGCGGCGTGGGCGTGCACGTGCGGCGCGCAGTGCCCGGAGAGTCGGAGGCCGTGCGCCTCGGCGAGGGCGGCGGCGCGCAGCCAGACGGTGAGGCCGCCGCAGCGGGTGGCGTCGGCCTGCAGGCAGTCGACGGTCGGCGCCATCCGGGCGAAGTACGGCAGGTCGTAGCCGTATTCGCCGGCGGCGACGTCGGCGGTGACGGTGTCGCGGACGAGGGCGAGGCCGGCGAGGTCGTCGGAGGAGACGGGTTCCTCGTACCAGGTGACGCCGAGTCCGGCGAGGGTGCGGCCGATCCGGACGGCCTGTTTGCGGGTGTAGGCGCCGTTGGCGTCGACGTACAGTTCGGCGTCCTCGCCGATCAGGGCGCGGGCCCGTTCGGTGCGCCGCAGGTCGCGTTGCTCGTCGCCGCCCCACCCCTCCCCGATCTTGATCTTGAATCGGGTGAGGCCCTGCCGGGACCAGCCGGTGAGCTGCTCGGCGAGCCGGTGGTCGGAGTAGGTGGTGAAGCCGCCGCTGCCGTAGACGGGCACCTCGTCGCGGGCGGCGCCGAGCAGGCGCACCAGCGGGAGGTCGAGCAGCCGGGCCTTGAGGTCCCACAGGGCGATGTCGACGGCGGAGACGGCGCCCGCGACCAGGCCGGGGCGGCCGGCGTTGCGGACGGCCCGGGCCATCGCCTCGTTGGCGGCGGGCACGTCCAGCACCGGGCGGCCGGTGACGGCGGGGGCGAGCAGCCCGGTGACGGCCTGCGCGGTGGCGGGGGCGCCGTACGTCCAGCCGAGGCCGGTGGCCTCCCCCGCCCGGGCCGTCACGAGGACCATGGTGGTGCTGTCCCAGGCGAGGGTGCCGTCCGCCTCGGGGCCGTCGGTCGGGATCTCCAGCACCTGGACGTCGAGGCCGTCCAGCGCCGGTCCGCCGCTCACGGCCGGCTCCGCTCCGCCGGGCCGCCGCGCGCCCCGGCGACCAGCCGCTGCGCGGCGCGGTCGACCAGCGCCATGATGGTCAGCGCCGGGTTGGCGGAGCCCTGGGTGGGCAGCACGCTGCCGTCGGTGATCATCAGGTTGGGGACGGCGAAGCTGCGCAGGTCGCCGTCGACGACGCCGTCCTCGGGACGGGCGGCCATCCGGCAGCCGCCGACCAGGTGGGCGTAGCGCTCGATGGTGATGACCTCGGTGGCGCCGGCCGCCTTCAGGATCCGCTCCATGGTGGCGCGGGCGGCCCTGATGACGGCCCGGTCGTTGTCGCACTGGCTGTAGGCGAAGTCGGCGACCGGCAGGCCGTGGCGGTCCTTCTCCCCGGAGAGGGTGACCCGGTTGCCGGGCAGCGGCAGCAGTTCGCAGAGCGCGCCGAGGGTGCCCCAGTGGATGTAGTCCTGCATGTAGCGGCGCAGGTCGTGCCCCCAGTGGCCCTGGGCGGCGACGTGCTCGGCCCAGGTGATCGGCAGCGGCGAGATGGTCTGGATCGCGTAGCCGCGCTTGAAGTCGGCGGCGGGGTCGGTCTCGTAGAAGTCCTCGCAGGAGACCTCCGGCGGGGGTGCCTTGTACGAGCGGATCTCCTCGGTGAAGCGTCCGGCTGTCTGCGGGGCGCCCTGGACCATCAGGTAGCGGCCGACCTGGTCGTGGTCGTTGCACAGGCCGTCGGGGAAGCGGCGGTTGGCGGAGTTGAGCAGCAGCCGGGGGGTCTCGACCGAGTAGCCGGCCACCGCCACCGTGCGGGCCCGCTGCAGGTGTTCGCGGCCGTTGCGCAGGTAGCGCACGCCGATCGCGCGGCGGCCCTGCGGGTCGGTCTCGACGGCGACGGCCATCGCCTCGGTGCGGATCTCGGCGCCGTGCGCGAGCGCGTCGGGCACGTGGGTGATCAGGGTGGAGGCCTTGGCGTTGACCTTGCAGCCCTGCAGGCAGAAGCCGCGGTAGATGCAGTGCGGGCGGTTGCCGAAGCGGCCGTTGGTGATGGCGACCGGGCCGACCCGGGCGTTCAGCCCGAGGGCGTCGGCGCCGCGCAGCAGGACCTCGCCGTTGCCGCCGACCGGGTGCGGGGCGTGCGGGTAGGGGTGCGGGTCGCCCCAGGGCCAGTACTGGCCGGCGACCGGCAGCTCCTGCTCGATCCGCTCGTAGGAGGGCCGCAGGTCCTCGTAGCGGATCGGCCAGTCGGCGCCGACGCCGTCGTCGGTGCGGGTGGAGAAGTCGGAGGGGTGGAAGCGGGGCACGAAACCGGCGAAGTGCACGGTCGAACCGCCCACGCCGCGGCCGGAGTTGTTGGAGCCCATCGGGACGGGGTCGGTGCCGGAGATGACCCGCGGTTCGGTCCAGTACAGGTGGTGGGAGCCGGCCTCGTCGCTGACCCAGTGGGTGTCCGGATCCCAGAACGGCCCGGCCTCCAGGCAGACCACGGACCAGCCGGCGTGCGCCATCCGCTGGGTGAGGGTGGCGCCGCCCGCCCCGCAGCCGACCACCACGAGGTCGACCTCCTCGGTGTCGTCGAAGCGCCGCATGTGCTCGACCAGCCGGTGGTCGAAGCGGGCGCCGTCCTCGGGCAGCAGCCAGGCGGAGGCGTTGCGTTCGCGGATCGCCTTCTGCGAGGAGGCGGTGAGGCGCAGGGTGCCGGCGGCCTCGCGGAGCCGGCTGCGTACGGCGCCGCTCATCCGGTCCTCCTTCCGTCACGGGGGTCTGCCGGGTCGACGGGGTCCGCGTCCGCCGCCTCGAAGGGCTCGCGCAGGCCGATGCCGAGGCGCTGGTAGCCGCGCGGGTAGGCCGGGCCGGGAAAGCCGATCTCGTTCCAGGCCCAGGGGTGGGCGTAGAAGGCGGTGCAGGCGTAGCGGGTCCACAGGCTCCACACGTGCTGGGCCGGCAGGCCGTGCCAGGGTTTGCCGTGCAGGTCCTGGACGGCCTGGACCAGCTCCTTCTGCTGCCCGGTGTCGAGGTCGGCGAAGGAGGCGGCGCCGTACCGCTCCGCGGCGTCCTCGTCGAGGGCGGCGAGGGTGGCCCGCCAGGCGTCGCCGTCCTCGGGCATGTCGCTGTAGCGCCAGCCGTCGGTCTGCGCCTCGGCGAGCCGGGCGTCGACCATCTGCAGCACGGGTACCTTCGGGGCGCCGGGCGGGCCGTCCTGGGCGAGCAGCCGGTCGAACAGGGCGCCGGCGGTCGCCTCCTCGGCGGGGGTGAAGAACCGCAGGTCCGGCTGGCGGGCGAGGCGGCCGACGACGGTGGCCCCGGTGGCCGGGTCCCAGTGGGGAACCTGGTCGAGGACGTCGAAGTCCGGGAAGCGGCGGCCGCTCTCCCCCGACGGGACGCGGCGGCCGATCGGCAGGTGCTGTCCTCCCACGGCTCACCGCTCCCGGCGCAGCACGGAGGCGAGCAGGCCCATGCCGCCGACCATGGTGACCAGCAGCGGGGCGAACAGCGGCGGCCCGGTCTCGATGTTGAAGCGGGCCATCGACCAGCCGCCGGGCTTCTGCGCGATGCCGCGGACGTGCAGCCAGGTGCCCTGCAGCCCGTTGGCGACGACGGCCGCGGAGACCACCGGCAGCACGGTGTGCGCGGCGCGTTCGCTGCGGAAGCCGGCGATGCCGGCCGCGGCGCCGAGCGGGCCCAGCGCCACGGGCCACCACATCATCCGGTTCCCGAAGCCGGCCCGGTCGTGCTCCAGGTAGATCTCCGCCGCGGTGATCAGCGCGCCCGCGGAGGTCAGCAGCGACAGCGACCGTTCGATGCGGCCGTACCGGACGTTGGCCGCCATCCGAGTGGCCGCGGCGGCCGGGTGCTCCCGGAGACTGCGCACGGCGCTCATTTCTTCCCCCCGCCGGGCAGGAACTCCTGGATCTTGGCCTTCACACCCTGCTTCACCACGGCGGCGCGGTCGCTGTCGCCGTGCAGCACGGCGGAGGCGGCGGACTTGATCTGGTCCCAGCTGGCGTGCGGCGGGATCGGCGGGACGGCCGGGTCGGTGCGGAAGTCGATGACGAACGGACGGTCGGCGGCGAGGGCCTGACGCCACACCGGTTCCACGTCCTCCGGCCGTTCGACGCGCACGCCGTGCAGGCCGAGCAGCACCGCGATGTCGGCGTAGCGGACGTCGGGCAGGCTCTGCGAGGCCTCGAACTGGGGGGCGCCCTGCATGGCGCGCATCTCCCAGGTGACCTGGTTGAGGTCCTGGTTGTTGAGGACGGCGACGACCAGCCGCGGGTCCGACCACTCCTGGTAGTACTTGGCGGCGGTGATCAGCTCGGCGAGGCCGTTCATCTGCATGGCGCCGTCGCCGACGATCGCGATCGCCGGCCGGTCGGGGTGGGCGAACTTCGCGCCGATCGCGTACGGCACACCGGGGCCCATGGTGGCGAGGGTGCCGGAGAGGGAGCCGCGCATGGTGCCGCGCATCCGCAGGTGCCGGGCGTACCAGTTGGCGGCGGAGCCGGAGTCGGCGGCGACGATCGCGTCCTCGGGCAGCAGGGCGTCGAGGGCGTGCACCACGTGCTCCGGGTTGAGCGGTTCGGCGGGGACCTCGGCCCTGCGCTGCATGACCTCCCACCAGCGGGCGGTGTTCTCCTCGACGGTCTTGCGCCAGCTGCGGTCCTCCTTGCGCTCCAGCATGGGGATCAGCCGGCGCAGGGTCTCGGCGGCGTCGCCGACCAGGTTGGCCTCGAAGGGGTAGCGCAGGCCGACCATCGACGGGTCGAGTTCGATCTGCACCGCCCTGGCCTGGTCGAACTCCGGCAGGAACTGGGTGTACGGGAAGCTGGAACCGACCACCAGCAGGGTGTCGCAGTCCCGCATCAGCTCGTAGGACGGGCGGGTGCCGAGCAGGCCGATCGAGCCGGTGACGTACACCAGGGTGTCCGGCAGCACGTCCTTGCCGAGCAGGGCCTTGGCGACACCGGCGCCGAGCAGTTCGGCGGTCTCCTCGACCTCGGCGCGGGCGTGCCGGGCGCCCTGCCCGACCAGCATCGCGACCTTCTCGCCGGCGTTGAGGATCTCCGCCGCCCGGGCGAGGTCCTCCTCGGCGGGGATCGGCGCCCAGCGGCCGAGACCGAGGCTGGAGGGCACCTGCTTGAAGGCGTGCGCGGGCGGTTCCCAGTCCAGCTCCTGCACGTCGGCCGGGATGATCACGGCGGTGACGGTGCGCTTCGCCGTGGCCACCCGCATCGCCCGGTCCAGCACGTTCGGCAGCTGCTCGGGGACGGTGACCATCTCGCAGAACTCCGAGGCCACGTCCTTGTAGAGGCTCAGCAGGTCGACCTCCTGCTGATAGGAGCCGCCCATCGCGCTGCGGTCGGTCTGGCCGACGATCGCCACCACCGGAACGTGGTCGAGCTTGGCGTCGTACAGGCCGTTCAGCAGGTGGATGGCGCCGGGGCCGGAGGTGGCCGCGCACACGCCCGTCCGGCCGGAGAACTTCGCGTAGCCGACGGCCTCGAAGGCGGCCATCTCCTCGTGCCGGGCCTGGACGAACCGCGGCCGGTCCTCGGCCCGTCCCCAGGCGGCGAGGATCCCGTTGATTCCGTCGCCGGGGTAGGCGAAGACGTACTCCACCTCCCATTCCCGGAGGCGTTGCAGTACGTAGTCGGAGACCTTCATCGGCCGGCTCCTCCTCTGGCTCGGGCGAGGAGCGGTGCACCCCTCTGAGGGCAGCTAACCGCTGTGGCGGCGGCAAAACCCGTACGGTCCCCTCCGGCCGCCGCACGGCACGGGTGCCGGCGGCCACCGTCGGCACGCCATCAGCGGGGTCCTTCCGCCGCGTCCGCACGACCGCCTGCGGTCATCAGCCGGGCGGCGACCGCGGTCGCCCCCAGCAGCGCACCCGCCGTCCCCAGGGCGTACTGCGCACCGAGGGTCGCGGGCCGCCCCGCGCCGCCGCCGGCCAGGTAGACGCCCGCGACGAGCGCCGTGCCGAGCGTGCCGCCCAGCTGCTGCACGGCGTTGAGCAGCCCGGCCGCCGACCCGGTCTCCTGCGGCGAGACGCGGCTCAGCGCCGCCGTGAAGAACGGCGGGGTGAACAGCCCGACGCCGAGGCCGGCCGCGGCGAGGGCGAACGGCAGGCCGGGCGGGTAGTGGCCGGCGGGCGCGGCACGGTGGGCGAGCACCGCGGCGGCCAGCCCGGCGGCGAGGGTGGCGAGGCCCGCGTGCAGCACCCGGGTGCCGTACCGGGGGACGAGGCGGGCACCCGCGGCCCAGGAGGCGGCGGCGAGCCCGGCGGACCAGGGCAGCAGGGTCAGCCCGGTGGCGAGCGGGCCGTGGTGCAGGCCGAGTTCCAGGTGCAGCACCACGGTGATCATGAGGCCGTTCATGGTGGCGAAGAACAGCGTCGAGGTGGCCAGGGCCGCCGGGAAGGCGCGGCCGCGGAGCAGCGACGGCTCGACCAGCGGGGTGCGGCCGGCCGCAGCGGCCCGGCGCTGCTGCACGGCGAAGGCGGCGAGGACGGCTGCGCCGAGCCCGGCAGCAACTCCCGCGGCCGGGCCCGGCACGCCGGTGCCGGAGGCGAGCGGGCAGACCAGCAGCGCGGTGCCGGCCGCGGAGAGGACGATGCCGACCGGGTCGAGGCGGGGCCGCACCCGGGCGCGGTCCTCGCGCAGGCGCGGGGCGATCACCAGGACGGCGGCCGCGAGCGGCAGGTTCACCAGGAACACCGCTCGCCAGCCCGTGCCGAACACGTCGGCGTGGGTCAGCACCCCGCCGAGCACGGGGCCCAGCACCGCGGCGAGCCCCATCACCGGCCCGATGGCGCCCAGGGCCCTGGGGAGTTCCGCGCCCTCGAACATCGCCCGGATCAGCCCGAAGGTCTGCGGGACGATCAGCGCCGCGGCGGCCCCCTGCACCGCCCGCAGACCGATCAGCGCACCGCCGCTCGGAGCGAGCGCGCAGGCCAGCGAGGCCACGGCGAACGCGGTGACGCCGGTCCGGAAGACCCGGCGGCGGCCGGCGATGTCGCCGAGGCGCGCGGCCGTCAGCAGGCCGAGGGCGAACGCGAGGGTGTAGGCGGCGCCGTACCAGGGGATCGCGGCCGCGGGCCCGCCCAGGTCGGCGTGGATGACCGGGCCGGCGACCTGCACCACCGTCGCGTCGAGCAGGTTCATGGCCTCGGCGGTGAGCAGCGCGACCAGGGCGGTCCACCGCCACCGGTACGCGGCCGGGGCCGGCCGGTCGGGCACGGTTGGCGTGCGGTGGCCCGGGCGGGCGGCGGGCGTGTCGGAGTGCTGGGTCATGGGTCCCCCGTGGCTGGTCGTGGCGGGCGGCGGCCCGCGTCCACCACCCTGGCGCCGTGCCCCGGCGCGCTTCCATCCACCGGGCCCGAATCGTGGATCCGTTCCACCGAGCACCGCTAGATTGGCGAATGTGCTCGAACTGGACGACCTCGACCGCGGCCTGATCCACGCCCTCCAGGTGGACGCCCGCGCCCCGTTCACCCTCGTCGCCGACGTGCTCGGCTGCTCGACCCAGACCGCGGGGCGCCGCTACCGCCGCCTGCACGCCGAGGGCGGCCTGCGGGTGGTCGCCCTGCCGACCCCGCGCAGCACCCGGACGCACCAGTGGTTCCTCCGGCTGACCGCCGCCACCCGCACCGCCCACGACCTGGCGACCGCACTGGCCCGCCGGCCCGACACCTCCTGGGTCCGGCTCACCTCCGGCGGCACCGAGATCGTCGCGATCGTCCACACCGCACCCGGCGGACCGGACGCCCATTCCCTCCTGCTCCGTGACATCCCGCGCACCGCCGGCATCACCGCCGTCTCCGCGCACTACCTGCTGCACACCTACGTCGGCGGCCCGACCGCCTGGCGCGGCCGGATCCGCACGCTCACCGCCGAACAGGAGGCCCGGCTCCGCGCCCACGACGCCACGGCCGTGGAACCGGCGGAGCCGGACGGCGAGGCGTACCTGCTCACCGACGCCGATATGCGCCTGCTCGCGGCCCTGCGCGAGGACGCCCGGGCGAGCTACGCGGAGCTGGCCGCCGCCACCGGCACCACACCCGCCACCGCCGCCCGCCGGCTCACCGACCTACGGGCACGCGGCGCCCTGTTCTTCGACATCGACATCGAACCCGCCCTGCTCGGCGCGACCGTCTCCGCCCTGCTCTGGATGCAGGTCGCCCCCAGCCGACTCGACGAGGTCGCCACCGCCCTGGCCACCCACGACGAACTCGCCGTCGTCGCCGCCACGACCGGCCCCACCAACCTCGTCGCCCACGCCCTCTGCCGCAACGCCGAGGCCCTGCACCACTACCTGACCCGGCGCATCGCCCTCGACGCCATCACCCGCATCGAGACCGCCCCCGTCCTGCGCACCTTCAAGGCCGCCGCCACCCTGCGCAACTGACGCCCCGCCGGGCTCAATGCCCCGGGCCGACCTCAACGCCCGGGCCGGGGAAGCCGAGGTCCGCGATCTCCATGGCCCAGGTGCGGAACGCGTCCGCGTCGGTGGACCCGACCGGCCGGTGCTCAGGGATCCGGGCGGCGGTGGCGGCGTCCAGGAGGTCGGCGAGGCCGAGGTGGTGCCAGTCCTGGTGGACGGCGTTGTAGGCGCGCATCAGCGGGGCGACCCTCGCCCTGATCGCGGCCACCTCCTCGTCACCGAGACCGACCCGGCGCAGCCGGGCCCGTGTGGCGGCCAGGCGCCCGGGGGTGAACTCGGTGTCGAGGAAGGGTTCGAGGAGGTCGCCCCACACGTCGGGCCTGGACCGCCGGGGAATCCCGTTGGCGGTGCAGAACGATTCCAGTGCGGCCCGCCTGCCGGCCGGGACGAAGAGGGTCTCGCCCAGGACGGTCCGGATCTCCGGCGGGTCGGCCTGCGGATCGGCGTCCCGCACGGCCGTCGCGGGGACGATGCGCTCCCCGCCGGAGGCGGCACCCGGGACGGGCCCCGGAAGGCGGACGTGGTCACCGGCGAGCACGACGTCGAGTTTCACCGGGCCATCATGCCCGAGCCGGCCTCGGACGCGCCGTCGAAGGGCGCTCGGACGGTCGGCTCAGGGGCGCCGGGGGCGGCTGGGGGCGCCCACGACCTTTGACGACGCCCCTATCGGCGCACGACGCTCGGTTCGCCCGGCCGGCCGGTGGCCGGATCCAGGGTGAAGACCGCGATCTCCTTCTCCGTGGTCACCGTGATCCGGTCCGGCCCCGACCACTCGGCCGACGTGAAGAAGCCACGCCCGTCGCGCTCGTCCCACACCCCCGGCTCCCAGTGGCGGGCGGACCAGCCGCTGCCGGTCAGGAGCTCCACGCGGTAGGTCGGGTCGATCGAGAAGGCGATGTCGGTCACGGCCGGCACCCGGTCCGGGTGGCCCGGGTGGACCTTCCGGTCGACCGGTCTCCCGTCACCGCCGAGGGTGACCGCCAGGAACACGATCGGCGTGCCGACGAGGACGAGCGCCGCCAGGGCCGCCGCGCAGCCGATCTGCGACCACCGGGTACGGAACTCGAACTCGACCACCACCGAGGCCACCGTCAGCACCACCGCCGCCCCGACCAGCAGCACCGGGTGGTCGAACCAGCGCTCGGCCTCCACCAGCCCGCCCGAGTGCGAGGCCTGAACCCCGGGCAGGTACGCCAGCAGCGCCGCCAGCGCCAGGCCCCTGAGCCCCCGGGTGATCCGTCTGCGACGTCCCGCCGTCATCAGTCCCCCGTTCGTCCGCCGTCGATCGTCCGCGTGGACCGTACTGACTCCTCGCCTTCCGGTACGACCCGTCACCCGCCGGCGGCCGTGCCCGGCAGCACCAGGTGACGGCGCATCGGCACTGGTCGCGGCCGCTTCACCGCCGTCCGCTACGCTCTCCCGGATCAACGGCGCGGGCTCCCTCCGGCCCCGCCGAACCGGAAGGCACAGCGCATTGCACGTCACCACCGAGCGGACCCGACCCGTCTCCCGGCGCTGGGCGCTGCTCCCGATGGGCGGCGTGCTCCTCGTCGCCGCCGCCGTCTACGAGCGGACCTGGGTGGAGCCGCCGCACGAGTACCTGCTGTGCAAGAACCCGGCCTCGCTCGGCGCCGTCTTCTGGGTGGTCGTCTCGGTGATGATCGGAGCCGGCCTGGTGTGCGCGATCGGTGTGATGCACCTCGTCATCGACACCCCGAGCCGGATCGCGGCACCGCTGGTCTACGCGGCGATCGCGCTGACCGCGGTCGTCGGCTCCGACGCGCTCGACCACGCCGGCGCGGGGATCGCCGCCCGGACGGCGGCCGAGTACCGCTCGGCCGGCTCCGTCTGTGACTACCCGATGCCCGCCTACCGCGAGACCCCGGGGTGGTTCTTCTGAGCAGCACCGGCCGCTACCGGTGGCGCACCGACGCCAGGGGCGCACTGCCCGCCGCCCTCATGTGGATGTTCCCCAAGGGCGCGAAGGACTGCGGCGACCACCAGTGGTACCGGAAGGACGAGCGCACCTACCGCTGCTACCACTGCGAGCCCGGCGAGCGCCCGAGCACACCCGACGAGGACCGCCAGCGCACCGGCGTCCCCGGCCGGGACTGAGGTCCGCGGTCAGCCGTCCGCCACCGCGCGGCCCGTCCGGCGGTCCAGCGGGACGCCCGCCAGCACCGCGGCGACGGCCTGCGGGTCGACGGCGCGCCCGTAGTGGTCCTCGGCGTCACGGCGGACGGCCTCGGCGCTGCCGTCCACCAGCAGCTCGAACAGCCACCCGGCACCGTCGGACTCCCCCGGCCCGAACGCGACCGGACCGCACTGCCACGTATCCGAGCCCGCCTCCCGCCACACGCCTCAGGGCAGCAGCGCCCTCATCGCGTCGGCGGGCAGGGCGGGGTTGGCGGCGGCCGCCGCCGCGACCTCCGGGTCCTCGTCGGCCAGCAGTCCGACGACGACTCCGGCGGGGAGTTCCGGACGTGCGGCGGCGACGGGACGGGCGCGGGGGTCGTCCAGGCAGGCGAGGAGTGCGGGGACCGGTGAATTCGGGTGCCGGGCGATCTCGCGCAGGGCCTTCCGGACCGCGGCCGGCGGGCGGGTCAGCGCCTCCAGGACGGCCGCGGTCGCACCGGGGTTGGTGGCGACCTGCCCGGCCACCCGGGGACCGTGACGACCGATCATGGCGAGCAGTTGCACCTCGGTGAGGCCCGGGTGCGGGGCGATCGCCTTGAGCACCTTGGCGTCAGGGTCGCACGCGAGCGCGTCGCGGACCGCGTCCGGCAGGTCACGGCGCAGGGCGACCAGCATCCGCAGCGTCGGGTCGGCCGCCGCGGCGAGACCGGCGGTCTCCGCGGGGGTGGCCGCGGCGACGCGTGGGAGCAGCACCGGACCGAGCCGGGTCGAGCGGGCCAGCCGGGCCAGGACGTCCAGCGGCAGGTGCGGGTGGTGCGCGAGGGACCGCTGGACGTCGTGGCCGCGGTCCTCGGCGAGCTGCCGGATCAGGGCCTCGCCGGTCGAGGGGTTCCGTGCCAGTTCCGCACGGACCATCGGCATCTGGTCCCCGGCCAGCCGGCTGTAGACGCGCTGCGGCAGGCCTCCGCGGGCCGCGACGAGGCGGCGCAGCAGTGCGGAGGGGCAGTCGGCGAACCGGGCCACGGCCGCTGCCGGGGTGGCCGGGTTGTGCAGTGCCTGCCACTGGATCTCGTGCACGGCGGACCGGTGGGATCCGTCGCATTCGTCGCCGGGCAGCAGCGCACAGTCCCGGCGGGGGCAGTCGGCGGTGTGGACGAAGGGCACGTCCTCCTGGTCGCAGACCCGGCAGGAGCGGGCCGGCGGGAGTCCTTCACCGGTGAGCAGCGCGGCCAGCAGGTCGGGCGGGGTCGACCGGTTGCCTGCGACCGCCCGGCGGACCTGCGCGTGCGGATGCCGTGCGAGTTCGGCGGCCAGGTGCGCCGGGGCCCAGGAGCCGAGTTCGGCGACGACCGCGGGGTCCGGGTCGTCCGCGAGGGTGCGGGCCACGTCCGGTGGGAGGTCCGGGCAGGCGGCGAGCTTCTCCCGGTGCTCCGCCCGCGGGTGCGAGGCGAAGTGGCGGGCCCATCGGGGCAGTCCGGCTCCTTCGTCGAGCAGGGCGAGTGCGGCGAGCGGCTGCACGGCCGGATCGGTGTCCGCCGGCTGCAGGCTGCCCTCGCGGGCGAGCCCGACGGCGGCCGCCTGGGACCGAGCCGCGAGCCTGCGGACCTGGGTACGGCTCAGGTCCGGCCGCAGCGCCAGCTCCTGGGCGAGCTCCTCGTCCGCTGCGGCGATCAGTCGGTCGACCAGGGCGGGCGGAAGGGCCGGGTTCGCGGCGAGGCCGAGCAGGGCGGGAGTCACCGCGTCATCCTGCTGCACCGGCCGTGGGGGTGTCCCCCGGTTTTCCGTGGCGGCCGGAGGGCAGGATGGTCGGGCGGGGGCGCCGAGGGTCACCCCGGGTGGTCCGCCTGGCGGGTGGCGCGGGCGTGTCGGAGGTGGTTGCGGGCTCGGGTGAGGTTCCGGACGACCTGGGGCAGGAACGAGCCGCGGAAGGCGTCCGCCTCCCGGGCCGCGGCGGCGGCGAGTTCCAGGTGTGCGGCCGTGCCGGGCACGGCGTCGGCCGGATGCGGCCCGGCCGCCTCGCGGGCGCTCCGGCGGATCAGTGCGGCCAGCTCCCCGGCGCCCGGGTCGTCCAGGTCCTCGTGGCCCCACAGCGCGAGCTCGTCGACGAGCGCGGCCAGTTCGCGGTCGCGGCGGTGTTCCCACCACGTCCCCCCAGGTCTCTCCACGGCCCGATCATGCACGGCCCGGGCGAACCCGTACCGGAGTACGGCGAATCCCGGACAGGCCACCGGTCGGTGTGCCATGGGCGGAAGGAGCCGGCAGGAGCGGCCTACCGGCGCCCGGGTTCCGGCGGGGTGAGCCGGTCGGCCGGGTGTCGCGGGAGGGTTGCGGTGCCGCAGTGCCGCTCGACGGTCTCGGCGAAGGCGAGCGCCAGCGGTGAGAGGGCGTCCCAGCGGCGGACGGCCCAGCCCGCGGTGAGGGCCGGCAGTCCGGGGACGGGGATCAGCCGCAGGTCGGGGTGGCCGGGGCCGCTCCAGGCGGGCAGGGTCGGGACGACGGCGTGGCCGAGGCCCAGTTCGGCGAGGAGGATCGCGGTGTCCCAGTCGGTGACGCTGGTGTCGAAGACCGGCCGGATCCCGGACTCGGTCAGCCACGCACCGAGTTGGCGCCGCGCGGTCGAGTTCTCGGGGAGCCCGATGAGCCGCGCGTCCTGCAGGTCGGTCGGCGATACCTCGGTCCTCGTGGCGAGCGGGTCGGCGGCGGAGACGGCGAGGGACCACGGGAGTTCGACCACCGGGCGCTGCTCGACGGCGCGGGCGGCGGGCCCGAGGGTGATCCAGGCGAGGTCGACGCTGCCTGCGGCCAGGGCGTCGAAGCAGCCACGGCTGGCGGTCTCGGTCTGGAACTCGAGGCTGGCCCGCGGGAAGTGCCGCCGGAAGTCGACCACGGCCGCGGCCATGAAATGCCGCACGGTGGTGGCACCCGTGGTGACCCGAACCGGGCCGACACCGGCGCGGGCCGCGTCCTCGAGCCGCCGCAGGGCGTGGTCGATGCACCCCAGTCCCTCGGTGACGGCCGCGTCGAGCATGCGCCCGTACGCGGTCGGCAGCACGCCGCGGGTGTGCCGTTCGAGCAGGCTCAGGCCCAGCTCGCGTTCCAGCCGCTTCACGTGCTGGCTGACGGCGGACTGGGTGCAGGAGAGGTCCCGGGCGGCGGCGCTCAGCGAGCCCGTCCGGCAGACGGCGGTGAAGACGCGGAGGTCGTCGAGTGTCACGGTGACCCAAGGTATCGCTTGGGTCCGTGGCAGCGAATCCGAGGATTGACTTGGGTTTTCACCATGCTTGATCATCGCTGCAGGGCCCAGGGCGGCAACCCGCCGCCGCCTCCACCCGATCCGGACGGGCGGGTGCGGCGGCGGGTGTCGACCCGCACGGTCCCCTGTTCGCCCGCACGGAGAGCCGCAATTCGCCCGCGCGGAGAGCCGCATCGGCGCCGGCCGTGAAGTGCGGTGATCCGTGGGGCACTTCGCGGCACTCGGCCGCACCGGACCCGCAGACCACAGGAGCACATGTGACCACCACCCCCCTGACCGTGGCCGTCCTCGGACCGGGCGGCGTCGGAGGCTTGATCGGCGCGCTGCTCGCCCGTGCCGGACACCGCGTCGTCTGCCTGGCCGGCGAGTCCACCGCGGCCGTCCTGCGCAGGGACGGTCTGCACGTCGAGAGCGCCCGGTTCGGGGAGTTCACCGTCGCGGTCGAGGCCGACACGCTGCTGCGGCAGCCGGTGGACGCCCTCTTCGTGACGGTCAAGCAGACCGCCTTGGAGTCGGCGCTCGACCGGGTCCCGGCCGGGGTCCTCGGCGGCGCCGCCGTGGTCCCGCTGCTCAACGGACTCGACCACCTCGCCGTGCTGCGCGGACGCCGCCCCGCGACGCGGGTGGTCGCCGGCACGATCAGGGTCGAGGCGACCCGCACCGCTCCGGGACGCATCCGCCACGGCAGCCCGTTCGCCGACGTCCAACTCGCCGGACCGGCGGACGACCTGGCCGAGGCCCTGCGCGGGGCGGGCCTGGGCGCGACCCTGCGGTCCGACGAGACCTCGATGCTGTGGGAGAAGCTCGCCTTCCTGGCACCGTTCGCCCTGCTGACCACCCGGTACCGGACGGACGCCGGAACGGTCCGCAGCGACCTGCGCCCGGAACTCGTCGCCGTGGTCGAGGAGATCACCGGTGTCGCCCGGGCCGCGGGCACCGCGGTGACGGCCGAGGACGTGCTCGCCTTCTTCGACCGCTCGCCGCACGCGATGAAGTCCTCGATGCAGCGCGACGCGGAGGCCGGCCGGCCGCTCGAACTCGACGCGATCGGCGGCGCCGTGCTGCGAGCCGCCGCCGCCCACGGGATCGCCGCCCCGGCCACGGCCCGGCTGGTCGCGGACGTCGCCCACGGCACCGGCCGGGAGGTGTGACGCCGCCCCGGACGGCCCGGACGACGGTCGGTCAGCCGAGCGGGCCCGGGCGGAGGTCGCCGAGCAGCTCCGCCCGGCCGGTGATCACGTCGGTCAGGATCGACCGGGCGACGGCGAGCAGTTCGGCGACCTCGGGGCTGGCGATCCGGTAGATCACGGTGGCGCCGTCGCGGCGGGAGGTGACCACCCCGGCGCGGCGGAGCACGGCGAGCTGCTGGGAGAGGTTGGAGGCCTCCACGCCGACGTCGGTGAGGAGTTCGGCGACGGCGTGCTCGCGCTGGCTGAGCAGTTCGAGGACCCGGATCCGCACGGGGTGGCCGAGGGTTTTGAAGAACTCCGCCTTGATCTGGTAGAGCGGCACCGTGGCGACAGAGGGTTGCTGCGGGGCGCCGGCATGCATGGGGTCACCGTCCGTGTCGTGGGTTCGCGTACTGGTTCGACTGTAGCAACGCAGGTCACAGGCCCGGCCTGTGACCGGGCACGAGGGCTCGTGGGTGTCGGCGGCCTCCGCGACGCGCTCCGGGGACCGTATCGGCCCGGGGGCACCGGGCGCTGCCACACGCAGAAGTGAACAGATGCGCAACTGGCCAAGTCGCCGCCTCCGAACGGGTGTACGGAGACGGCGCGGCGGCGGGCCGCGGCCCGCACGGCGCCGGCCGGCCCCCACCCGCCGGTGCCGCGCTCCTCTGCGCTGCCCGCGCGCTCCCCTGCCGCGCCGTGCGCCGCTGCACGGGCCGGTCGGGAGCCGCGCGCCCGGCGTGCGGCCGCCGGGGGCCCGTTCCGTTCGTGGTCGTCGGTCCGCCGGGCGGCGGGGGCGGGGCGGGTCCGCCGCCCGGGCGCGCGCCACCGGGACCTCGGGAACGGCGGGCCGCGGTCACCGGTACGGTCCGAAATCCCCGCCTGCCGTGCTCCGGACCGGTGGCAGGATCTGTCCCGATCGGCCGCCCCGGCGCAGCCCGTGGAAAGACCGCGGCCGCGCGCACGGTGCCCGGATCCCTTCCGGCGTACGGCCCACGAGCCCGGGGAGCCGACCGCCGCGACGGCGGCAGCCCGGCGACGGACACAAGCGAGGTGCATGGTGCGATCCGAAGCACGCGGCGGCCGGACTGCCGCAGGGAACCGTCCCGGCCGCCGGGCCGCCGGCCGGCTGCTCGTCCTGCCGCTGGCCCTGCTGCTGTCGGCCGCCTGCTCCTCCGGCGGATCGCCGCCGTCCGGCTCCGGCGGCCTCGCCTCCGCGGCTGCACCGTCGAGCGGTGCCGCCGCGGCTCCGTCCGCCGGTGCCGGTGCGAGTGCCACGACGGCGTCCGCCGGCGCCGCGCCGGGGACGGTCCTGCCGCTGGACCGCCTCACCTCGCTGGCACCCTGCCCCGGCACCGGCGGCGTCCCCGTCATCAGCACGCAGTTCCTGGCCGGCGGCCTCATGATGACGGGTTGTTGGACCGACGACCCCGTCCGGACGACGGTCGTGGACGTCGTCCACGGCACCCTGGCCTTCACCCGGGACGACCCGCAGGGCACCGCGCGGATTCCCGCCGGCAACCACGTCTACGTCGTCTCCCGGGCCGTGACTCCCGCCGGCGCGCTCACCAAGGCGGAGAACCACTTCTTCGTCGAGTGCCTGGAGGCCCGGACGGGCCGCTCGCTCTGGAGGAGTCCCGTCGAGGACTGGGTGCCCGCGGAGCAGCGCGACGACGACTCGGCCGGCCGCGCGGAGGCCGTCGAGGGCACCGACGAGGAGGACGGGCACCCGCACACCGTCCTCGTCTCGCTGCACGGCAGCACGCTCCTCGACGGCGACACCGGCAAGGAGCTGTGGCACGGCGAGGCGTCCCGCAGCGGCGCCGAGTACTCCCCGTACGGCGTCCGGCTGGAGCAGCCCGACGTGGATCCGGCGAGCGGCATGACCGTCAAGGGCTTCTCGCTGGTCACCGGTCGGCAGCGGTGGTCCGTCGACGTGCCGCCGCTCCCGAACCCGCAGGAGTACCCGGACGGCCCGGTCAGGATCCTCCACAGCACCGACCGGGCGGTCTTCGCCTACGACGTGCGGACGGGGAGGGTCGTCGCCCGGGGGCCCGTTCCGAAGGGGCTCGCCGACGTCGTCCAGGGCGGTGGCAGGATCCTCGCCACCGCCGACGGCGGGAAGCGGTTGGCGCTCTACCGCGTCACCGACATGACGGCGCCGGTCTGGAGCATCCCGGTCGAGGAGACGAAGCCCGCCGTGGTGCGGTCCGGTCTGGTCGGGGTCAACGGGCCGCGCGGCGTGGTGCTGCTGAGCGCCGAGGACGGCTCGGTGCGGTCCGAGGTGAAGGACACCTCGCTCGTCTTCGGCTCCGGCGCGATCGGCGCCGTACCCGCCTACGGGCTGGGGATGCTCGGCAACGACAGGGCCGTCGTCCTCGACACCGACCTGCAGACCCGCTGACCGGCGCGGCCCCGGCGACCCGCACCGACCCGATGTGTGCACCTGGACGAGAGGAGAACCCGGATGACGACCGGAGCACCGCGGAAGGCCGACTTCTTCATCAGCTACACCCGGGCGGACAGCGCCTGGGCCGAGTGGACGGCCGAGGTGATGGAGGACGCCGGCCACACGGTCGTGGTCCAGTTCCTGGACTTCGCCGTCGGCGACAACTTCGTCCTCGCCATGGAACGCGCGCTGGCCGGCTCGCAGCGCCTCGTCCTGCTGCTCAGCCAGGCGTACATGCGCTCCGGATTCACCGCGGCGGAGTGGTCGGCGGTCTTCCGCCTGGACCCGGACGGCCGGCGCCGGCTCCTCGTCCCGCTCCTCGTCGAGGACTTCGAGCTCGACGGGCTGCTCGGGCCGCGCATCCACATCCCGCTCCACGACGTGGACGAGGCCACCGCCCGCCGGCGGCTGCTCGACGGCCTGCAGGACCCGCGCGCCACCCGGAACCCGGATCCGCCCTTCCCCGGTCGCTCCTGACCGCACATCATCCGCCGGCCGCCCGGCGGAGAACGGACCGGTACACCGTGATCGACTTCTTCGTCTCGTACGCCGAGGACGACCTGTCCTGGGCCGAATGGATCGGCTGGCAGCTCGAATCGGCCGGGTACAGCGTCCGCCTCCGCGCCTGGGACCACGCCCTGCCCGGCACCAACCGGGTGCTGGCGGAGGACAGCGACCTCGGGAACGTCGAGCGCCTGATCGCCGTCCTGTCGCCGGACTACCGACTGTCCGCCGACTCCCGCGCCCAGTGGTCCGCGTTCCTGCGCACCGACCCTGCGGGCGAACGCCGCCGCATCGTCCCGGTCGAGGTCGTCCCCGGCCACGGCGGCGCGCTGCTCGACAACCTCGAACCGGTGTCGCTCGTCGGGCTGGACCGCAGGGCGGCGCAGCGGGCCCTCCTGGCAGCGGTGTGCGAGACCCGCCTCAAGCCCTCCCGCAGCCCGGGCTACCCCGGCCGCCGCGCCCCCGCCTATCCGGCCGGCGGCCTCGCGGCCCTCGCGCCCGACACCCGGATGCTGCTGATCCTGCTCGGCATCGACGGCGCCGCGTTCCTCTACGGCGCCCTCGCCTACACCGGCCGGTCGGGCGACTCCGGCGACCTGTGGCGCAGCCTCGTCTTCGTCCTGCTGCTGGTGGTCACCCTCAGGTCGACCGGACGATGGTGGCGCCGCCGCTTCTGACCGGCCGAAGGGAGACGGCCGGGTCCTCCCTCACGGTCGGGCGCCTGACGGTGCCGAGCCGCGCGGTCCGCCGGGCTGGTTCAGCGTGCCGGTAGCGGGGCCGGTCGGGGCCGGTCCGACGGTGCCGGGTCGGCGGCACGCCACCGGCGGCGGGAGGCGAGGGCGGCCAGCCCGGCGCCGGCGGCGTTCAGCAGGACGTCGTCCACGGAGGACACCCGGTCCAGCCACAGCACGTACTGCGCCGTCTCGACCAGGACGGAGCAGCCCGCCCCCAGCGCCAGGATCCGCGGCACGGACGCCAGTGCCGCGAACCGCATCGGGGCGAAGCAGCCGAGTGCCGCGAACACCAGCAGGTTGCCGACGACCTGGACGGCCGCCGTGACCGGGCTGCCCGCGAGGACCTCGATCAGGTCCCGCAGCGGCACCAGGCTCACCCGGCGGGGAGCGGTGCCGGCCCCGGCACCCGGCAGCATGATCATCCACACCCACGGCAGCGTCCCGTAGGCGATGCCGACCTCGGCCAGCGCGGTGCGCCGCGCCCACCCCGGCGAGGTGCCGGTGGCACTCCGACGGCGTGCCAGCGCCCACACGGCCAGCGCGGCCAGCGGCAGCCCGGCCGTGGTCAGGAACACCACGCCGTTGATCGTGCCGAGCCAGGCGTGCCACCCGTCGCGGTGGTGGTGGAGCGGCCGCTGCGCGAGGAAGGCCACGACCGCGGCACCGAGGACCGCCGGGCCGGCGAGGACGGCCCGGCGGATGCGGCGGGCCGGTGCTGGGGGTGTTGCGGTACGGTCCATGGCTCCACTGTCGACGGCGGGCCGGCCGGCCCGGCCACGGCGGATGCTGATCATTCGTCCGCGAGTATCGCACTGCCGCAACTCCCGGGCGGCCGTACCGTCAGGACCACCCCGCGGGACGGCGTGCGTCAGAAGGGCGACCCGTCGTCGGGCCGGCCGCGCTCCACCAGCAGCGAGACCAGCTCCGGCGGAATCCACCCGGAGAAGGTCAGGGCCCGGCTCTCGAGACCAGCAGCATCCACGGGCCGGAACCCTGGCGCGTGTCCTCGGAGGCGCACCGGACGCCTCCTGGCGCGCGCCTCCGGCCGTGCGGGCGTGTCAGCCGCCGCGCAGGGCCTTGTGGGCGCCGTAGGCCTCCAGGAATCCCTGGATCGCCTGCAGGTCGTCGCCGAAGGCCGCGGGCCGCCACTTCGCCTTGCCTCCGCCGCGGTAGCGGAGGTCCAGCCAGACGGCGATGCTCACCGTGCTGCTGTCGGAGAAGCTCTGCCCGCGGACCTTCAGTTCCACCCCGTCGAGGTCGGCGAAGCCCATGACGTCCGGCGGCGTCCGGTCGTCGCGGTACTCGACGGCGCCCTCGGGAGTGATCACCAGCAGCGGGTCGGGGTCGCGCGAGGACCCGTGCAGCAGGCCGGACAGCTTTCCCCGCTTCTTGGTGAAGACCCGCCAGTTCGCCGGTGCGGCGCCGTGGCGGGCGTGTTCGAGGATGGTCTGCGGGTCTGTCATGCCGCCTCCGGTGTCTCCAGGACCACGATGGATTGTCCGTCCACCGGGGAACGGCCGCCACCGAGGAGCGCCCGCCACCGCGGCTCCGGTCAGCCGTCCGTCAGCTGCCGGACGGCCAGCAGGACGCGGCCCGCACCGTCCTCGCCCGCCATGTGCTCGGCGGCCCCCGCGGCGGCCCGGGCGTACGCCGGCCGGTGCACGATCCGGCGCAGTGACTCGGCCAGGGCTTCGGCCGTGAGGGACCGGAAGGGGATCGGGTCGGCGGCGGCGCCGATCGCGGCCAGCCGTCCGGCCCAGAACGGCTGGTCGGCGGTGACCGGCACGGTGACCGCGGGCACGCCGGCCCGCAGTGCGGCGGCCGAGGTGCCGGCGCCGGCGTGGTGGACCACCGCGGCCAGCCGCGGGAACAGCAGCGCGTGCGGGAGGTCCCCGACGGTCAGCACGTCGTCGCCCTCGGCCGCGAGTCCGGCGGCGCCGGCCTGGAGGATGCCGCGCAGGCCGGCGCGGCGCAGCGCCCGGACGGCGAGGTCGCTCAGCCGCTCCCCCTCGCCGGAGGCCATGCTGCCGAAGCCGACGAGCACGGGCGGCGGGCCGGACCGCAGGAAGTCCTCCACCTCTGGAGGCAGTCGGTCGTCGGCGTCGACATGGGGCCACCAGGTTCCCGCGATCTCGAGACCGGGGCGCCAGTCGGCGGGGCGGCGCACCAGGGCGGTGCTGAAGCCGTACAGGACGGGCCGGTTCGCCCGTTCCTGCCGGCGGCGCATCGCGGCGGCGGAGCACGGCGGCAGCCCGAGGCGGCGCCGCAGCTGCGTGACGGCGGGGTCGTAGAGGCGGTCGGCGACGCGGAGCGCGAGGCGTCCGGTCATGCGGTTGCCGAAGCGGCCGAGCGGTCGGACGCCGGGGACGGTCGGCGGGAAGTCGCCGGTGGGGGCGGTGGGTTGGAGGTGCACGCCGAGGCTCGGGATGCCGGTGGCCTCGGCGAGGTGCCAGCCGAGCGGTGCCGTGGTGGCGGACAGCAGGAGCAGGTCCGCACCGCCGTCCACGGCGTCGGCGAAGCCCTGGCCGAGTTCGGTGACGAACGCGGCGGCGGTGCGCATCAGTTCGCGCCGGTCCGGGGCAGTGCCGGGGCCGGTGCCGATGCCGGGGCGCGCCTTGGTGTCGGCGGGCAGGCTGCGGAACTCCAGTCCGGCGGCACGGACGAGGGGGGCGAAGGGGTCGGCGGCGGCGAGGGCGACCGCGTACCCGGCGCGGCGCAGTTCGGCGCCGAGGCCGGTGTAGGGCGCGATGTCACCGCGTGATCCGGCGGCGGCGATCAGGATCCTCATCGGGTCTCCCCGGCGTCGGAGCGGCCGGGGTCGGCGGTGCGGCGGTCGGCGTTGGCGTGGACGGCCGCGCGCAGGTACTCGGCGAGGCCCGGCCGCTGCTGGGAGGGCGGGACGACCAGGGCGAAGGCGCGCGGGTCGGCGGCGAAGTCGTCGGCGATCCGGCGGTGCATCTCGGGCGGGCAGGTGGTGAACCAGCGGGCGATGTGCAGGCGGTGCTCCTCGGCGAGGTCGCCGGCCCGCTCTCCGTCGCTCGGTTCGCCGTCGTCGAAGGCGGCGAGCAGTTCGGTCCGCCAGGCGGCGGCCTCGGCCATGAGCCGGCGCCAGTCCTCCTTGCTGTGGGCGGCGGCGCGCGCCATGGACTCGCGCTGTCCCTCGGAGTGCGCCCACTTCTGCTGGGCCTCGGTGGCGTAGCTGAGGTCGAAGGCGATCTCGCCGAACACCTCGAAGCGTTCCTGCGGGGTCATCGCGACGCCGGTCCGCTGGACGGCGATCGCCTGTTCCGCGACCTCGGCGAGCCGCTGGAGCCTGGCGATCTCCTCGCCCAACCGGCGCTGCCTGTCCAGGAGGTGCTGCAGGGCGTTGGCGTCCGGGTCGGCGAGGATCTCGGCGATCCCGTCGAGCGGGATCCCGAGTTCCCGGTAGAAGAGGATCTGTTGGAGCCGGGCGAGGTCGGCGTCGTCGTAGAGGCGGTAGCCGGCGTCGCTGCGGCCGCTCGGCGAGAGCAGTCCCGCCCGGTCGTAGTGGTGCAGTGTGCGGACGGTCACCCCGGCGAACGCCGCGACCTGTCCGACGGAGTAGTTCATCCCCGTGCCCTTTCGTCGACCTCAGCCTGGGGCCTGACGCAGGGGGAGGGTCAATTCGGCTCCGGTGCTCCGGGGCTCCGGCCGGCGCCGGGGCAGGTGTGCCGCCGGTCCCTCGCCCCGGTCGTCGGAGGAGGGCCGGCAGCCTGGAGCCCGCTTACGGGTTGACGCTCAGACCCTGCGCGATGAAGACGACGGTGTTGTGGGCGTCGGTGCGGACGGTGAAGACGTTGCCCTGCCAGCCGAACGCGCCGGAGGCGTTCTTGCCCTCGCCGTGGGCCTTGAAGAGCTTGGCGAGGTCGGCGGCGGTCGCGGCGGGCGCCGGCTGCTTGCCGGGGGTCTGCAGCAGCACCTTGGCGGTGGACGCCACGGGGTAGGTGTCGGTGGGGGCGTCCGGCTGCCGCTCGACGGTCGGTGCGGTGGCACCGTCGTGGCAGGTGACCTTGGGGGCGCTGCCGTTGAGCAGGAGGCCGGTGGTCTCGGTCTGGATGCCCTCGACGTACACCCACTTGGCACCGGCCGCCGGCCCGCACGGCTCCTTGCCCGCGGTGGCGCCGGTGCTCGGCGTCCCCGCGGCCTGCGGGACGGCGGAGGTACCGGCGGACGTGGCCGTGGTGGCGGGCGCGACGGACGCCGCGGAACCGGCGGAGCCGCTGCCCCCGTCGGAGCCGCAGGCGGTCAGCAGGGCTGCGGCGGCAGCGGTGGCGAGGCAGGCGCGAAGGACGCGTGCGGATGCGGACATGGTGATGGACCTTCCCCCGTGGACCGTGGACGTGCCGTCGCCGCGACGACCGGCTCCCGGACCGGCATGTCGCCCTGGGCGAACGGCGCGTGACACCGTATCAGCCCAAGATCCACCCGCACGCGGCCACCGGGCGCGGCACCGACCCGCAACACCCCCGCCCGTTGTCGGCGGCGGTGGGTAGGGTCGGCGGCACCCGATCGACCGAGCACCACGGGAACGCGCACCATGAGATCTCCGGACGAGCTGGACGGCGTCCAGTGGGACGCCCTCGACCACGCCTACGGTCCCGCCGAGGACGTGCCCGAGCTGATCCGCGCGCTCTACGGGGAGGACGAGGAGGCCGCCTCCGAGGCGGTCCACGAACTCTTCGGGAACATCCACCACCAGGGCACGGTCTACGAGGCCTCCGGCCCGGCCGTCCCCTTCCTGGCGCACGCCGTCCGGCACGCCCCGGGCCACCGCACCGACCTGCTGATGCTGCTCGCCGTGATGGCCGACCACGACCCGTCGGCCGCCGGCTCGCCGCCCCGACTCGGCGCCGACGTGGCCGCCGTCTGCACCGAGCTCTGCCGCGTCCTGCCGGACCTGCTGCCCTGCCTGGGGGACGCCGAGCCGTCCGTCCGGCGGGCCGCGCTCCGGGTGGTCGGGGCCGTGGCCGACCTGCTCCCCGCCGGTTCCGCCGCTCCGACGCTGGTCGAGGGCGTGTACGCGGCCGATCCGGTGCCGGCGGTCCGGGCGGACGCGGCGACCGTGCTGGCCCTGCTCGGGCGGGGGACGGGGGCGCTCGACCACCCGCTGCGGGAGGTCAGGCTGGCGGTCGCCGTCCTGGAGGCCGAACGGTCCGGGCCGCCGTACCGGCCCGAGCTCGTGGCGGTGGTCGCCGCGGACGGCGCCGAACCCGGCCCGCGGGAGGACGACCTCCCGTGGGCCGACGGCACCGTCAGGGGCGACCGCCTGGCCGCACTGCTCGTCCGGGACGCGGACGCCGCCCTCGCCGTGGCCGCCCGCTGGATCGCCGCCGGTGACCTCGGCTCGTGCGGCTCCTGGCTGGCCCGGGACGTCGCGGAGGCCTGGCGCGACCGCGAGCCCGAGGTGGTGGACCTGCTGCTCGCCGCCCTGCCCCACCAGCCGGACCCACAGACCCGTGGCGCCCGGCTCCACGTCCTCGCCGACTGGATCAGGCACCTGCCGGAGCCGGGCGCCGAACTCCGCGACACCCTGCACCGGCACGCGGTCGCCGACGACCCGAGCTCCGGGGCGGCCCTCCTCGCGCTGGTGCACGCCCGCGACCCGCGGGCGCTGGACCTGCTGCTGGACGAGGCGCCGGACCGGGCGCCGGACCACGGGCCGGGCCGGGCAACGGACCCGGTGCCGGGCCACCCCGGCAGCACGCTGCTCTCGGCGGCGGCCCGGTCCTTCCCCGACGCCGCCGACCGGCTGGTGCCCGCGATCCGCCGCGCGCTGGCCGCCGGCGCCGACGGCAACGCGGCCGTCGCCCTCGTCGGCGCCCTGGAGCGGTTCGGCCCGGCCGCCCGGCAGGCCCGGCCCGAGCTCACCGACTGCCTGCGGACGGGCCGCGCCGCGATCGTCGCCGCGCGCCTGCTCGGGCTCCTCGGCGAGCGGACCGAGGAGGTCACCGGCCTGCTGCAGGAGGCCGCGCTGAGCACGGACTCCGCCTTGAGCGGCGCGGCGGCCGCCGCCCACCACCGGCTCACCGGCGAGGCCGGCCCGGCGCTGCGCACCTTCGAGCGGCTGCTCTCGGGCGGCGGTCAGACCTCCTGGTACCTGGCCCACCTGCAGTCACTGGGCGCCGCCGCCGCTCCGCTGCTGCCGGTCGTCGAACGGCTGCTGGACGGCGGCGACTGGACGCGGCTCGCGGCCGCCGAGGCCCACCACCGGATCACCGGCTCCCCGGACCGCGCCGTCCCCGTCCTCGCAGGCCTGGCCGGCCCCAGCCCCGTCGGCCTGGCGGCCCTGCGCGCCCTCGCCGCCATCGGCCGCACCCCCGAGGAGCTCCGCCCGACCCTCCGCGGTCTCGCCTTCTCCCCGCTCCGCCTGCTCACCGACTCCGGACTCTCCGCCACGGGCCACCCCGACGAAGAACTCCGCGCCCTGGCCCGGACGCTGCTCGCCGCCGGGCCCGCCGCCGAACCGGCCGCCACCCGGTGAACGACACGGCAGGGGCGGCCGTCGCGCGCGGTGCGGTCGAGCAGCTCGTCCGGCTGCTCCCCGGGCCCCACCGCAGCCGCGCCAAGGACTGGACGGCGGTCGGGGCCGCGCTGGGGTCCGGACTCCCCGGTGACTACCGGGAGTTCGTCGAACGCGTCGGCGGCGGGCACGTCGACGGCTACCTGTACGTCCTGGAGCCGGACTCCCCCAACCCGTACCACGACCTCGTCGACGCGGCCGAAGAACGGGCCGAGGCCTTCGACCATCTCTGGGGGAGCTCGGAGGAGCCGCCCGCCGAACTCCGCGAGCCGGGAGCCCGGTTGATCCCCTGGGCGTCGACGGACAACGGCGAGTTCCTGTACTGGCTCGTCCGCCCCGGCCGGCACCCCGACGCATGGACGGTCATGGTGAACGCGGCCCGCGAAGCCCGGTGGGAGCACTACGACCTGCCGTTCGCCGGCTTCCTCGTCGCCGCCCTCACCGGCCGGATCCGTTCCGACGTCCTCACGGACGCCTTCCCCACCGCGCCGCACGGCTTCGCCCCGTTCGCTCCGCCCCGCTGAGGGGCCGGCCCGATCGGCGGCCGGCCGCTGACGCACGGGCCGCCGATCGGACGCGCCGCGGTCAGGAGGCCGGCATCAGGACGGTGTCGACGATGTGGACCGTGGCGTTGGCGGTCCGGACGTTGCCGCAGACGACCTTGGCGTTGCCGTTGACGGTGAAGTCCTCGCCGGAGCCGGTGACCGTGACGGCGCCGCCCTCCAGGGTCTTGTGCTCGCCGGGCAGGGCGGCGGGGGCGAGGCGCTCCGGCACCACGTGGTAGGTGAGGATCTTGGTGAGCTTGGCCTTGTCGGCGAGGACGGCGTCCAGCGTCGCCTTCGGGATCTTCGCGAACGCGTCGTTGGTGGGCGCGAACACGGTGACGTTCTGCGCCGAGTTGAGCGTGTCGACCAGCCCGGCCTTGGTCACGGCCGCCACCAGGGTGGACAGTGCCGGATTGTTGGACGCGGCGGTGGCGACCGGGTCCTGGGCCATCCCGGCGAACGATCCGGCGCCCTGGGACGGCACGGCGGCACACCCGGCACCGAACGGCTGCCCGGCCGCCGGCGCGGCCTCCCCGGCCGGGGCCTGTCCGGCCGGGGACTGGCCCGCCGGGGTCTGCATGGCGGTGGCGGGGGCGTCCGCACCGCCGTAGGAGTCGGTACCGCTGCTGCTGCAGGCGACCGGGCCGAGGGCGAGGGCACCGGCGGCGAGCAGGACGGCGAAGGACTTGGAGCGGGAGAGACGGGACACGGGATCCTCCTGGGTTATCGGACGACGGTGACGACCGTGCTGTGCCAACCCGTCGAACCGGACGGGAACGGGAGCGTGCGGGTTTCGGACTGGGTCCGGCCGGCCGCGTCGGTGGCGCGGACCTCGATGCGGTGGGTTCCGGGGATGGCGCCGCGCCAGCTGTGCGACCACTGGCGCCACAGGTCCGGGCCGCCGTCGGCGGCGAGCCCGGCCTGCTGCCAGGGGCCGCCGTCGACGCGGACCTCCACGGCGGCGACGCCGCGGTGGGTGGCCCAGGCCGTCCCTGCGAGGTCGACGTCGCCGGCCGGGACGCGGGCGAACGGCGCGGGCACCTCGATCCGTGAGGCGGTCCGCACCTCACCGGTGCGGTCCCAACCCCGCCTGACCCAGTACGGGTCGAAGGCGGCGAAGCGGGTGACCTCCAGCTCGACCAGCCACTTGGTGGCGGAGGTGTAGCCGTAGAGGCCGGGCACCAGGCTCCGGCAGGGGAAGCCGTGCGCGACCGGCAGCGGCTCCCCGTTCACCGCCACGGCGAGCAGCGCCCGGCGGCCGTCCAGGACGGATTCCAGCGGGGTGCCGATCGTCATGCCGTCCCGGGACCGGCCGACCAGTTGGTCGGCCCCGGGCCTGACCCCGGCCCGGCGCAGCAGTGCGGGCAGCGGCGCGCCGAGCCACCGGGCGGTCCCGGCGTACCGGCCGCCGACCTCGTTGGAGACGCAGGTCAGCGTGAGGTCGAGCTCTTCCAGCGGCTGGCGCAGCAGGTCGTCGAAGCTGAGGACGACGGGGTGGTCGACCAGGCCGTGGATCCGCAGCGACCAGTCCCGCGGGTCGATCGCGGGCAGGGTGAGGGCGGTGTCGACGCGGTAGAGGTCGGCGGTCGGCGTGACGAAGGCGGTGAGGCCGGGCACGGCCGGGTGGACGCCGGCGGGCAGGGGCCGGGCGGGGACGGCGGGGGCGGGCAGTCGGACGGCGGCACGGGCGGCGCCGACGTCGCCTCGGCTGTCGGCGAGGTGGCGGCCCCCGGCGGCGCCGAGGGCGGCCACGCCGGCCGTGGCGCCGGTGGCGACCAGGACGGTCCGCCGGCGGGGGCCGGTCGTGGCGGGGTCCGGGGAGCCCGGTGGGTCGACGGGCAGGGCCGGGGCGCTCGCGGTGGCGTTGCGCAGCGAACGGGAGAGGAACCAGAGGGCGGTGGCGTCGGCGAGGCCCGCGGCGACGGAGGGCAGCGCGTCCGCGGCCCGGGCGGTGGGGCGCGAGGCGGCCGCCCAGACGCCGAGGGCGCCGAACAAGGCGACGACGGCCGTGCCGAGGCCGGGGCGCCGCCGGGAGACCAGCCCGGAGAGGACGGCGAGCAGGGCCGCCACCGTGTAGATGCCGGCGAGCAGGGCGGCCTTGTCGTGGGTGCCGAAGGAGCGGATCGCGTACTCCTTGAGCCAGGTCGGGGCGAGGTCGATCGCGGCCGAGCCGACGGCGAGGACCGGGGAGCTGCCGGGGCCGGTGAACGCCGCGGTGAGTTCGCCCGCCGCCAGTGCCGGCCCGGCGGCCACCAGGCCCACCGCACCGGCGGCGCACGCCCGTCCGAGCCTCGCCCTGCGGCGGTCTGTCCGGTGGTCATGGTCGTTGCTCACAACCGGTATTCGGCTCGGCCGGTGGTGCGGATGGGTGCGGATTTCCCGCCCGGTGCCGCCGGAGGTCAGAGGTGCTCGAGGATGCCCTCCGGGTCCTCCGTCGCCGCCTCGGCGAAGTCCGCGAAGTCGAGGTTCGCGATCATCAGGTTGACGTGCACCTCGTGCACGGCGGCCGGGGACGCACGGAACTCACGGGCCGGCGGGTCGTCGGCGGGATCCTCCTCGTCGCCGGTGTCGAGGGCGAGCAGGGCGAGGCGGGCCGACTCCATCGTGGTCCGGTCGGCGAGGAACACCACCCCGAGGTCGGTGTCCCGGCCCGCCGCGGCGCGGACCGCCTCCGGCGTCGCCCCGGTCCACACCGGGTCGTCGACCAGGTGGACCTCGGCCTCGTACTCGCCGTGCAGGCCCCGGGCCCGGCTCGCCGCGGCCACCACCGCACGCCACGCAGCCTGGTCGGTGTAGTCGGTCCTGACGATCAGTGCGTCGGAGTCCTCACGTCCGACGATCTCCGGCAGTTCCGTCACGGTGTCCCTCTCCCCCGGCCCGGCGTCCGCCCGGACTCTCCCATCCGCCACCGACACCAGCCCCGGGGCCGGCACCCGGTGGAGCCCTGCCCGCCGCTCGACGGCGGGGGGCGCCGTACCCGCTGCCGTTCCATCCGCTCGTGCTGGGCGAGCGGGCGCTGCCGGAGTTCTTCGGCTTCGGGGCCGAGGGCTGCGTCGACGCGGGCGAGGACGTCGAGCCGGTGGTGGACGGCCGGCGCGTCGGGATGCACGGCTTCCACGTGGTGCGGGCGCCGGACACGGCGGCTGATCATCCGTCAAGTCGACACCCCCGCAGCGCGGCATGGCGAAGATCACAAGGCCGGGACGGGGTGCGTCGCGCGTCTATAGGGCGGGGGGTGACGTTGTCGTCGACGGATCGGAGCTGAGTGTGCGTGTCCCAGGACGGCGCCGGAGCGGTACTGCAGGATCGGGGAGGCGCCGGCGGCGGGCCGGAGCGCGGACGGGACGGGTCCGCCGGGTGCTCCGGCGGATGCGACCGGCCTACCCGCGGCCCGGGCTGCGGGGCTTCCGGCGGTGGCTGCCGTCCTGGCGGCAGCTGCTGGCCGTCCTGCTGACCGGGGTGGCGGCGCTGGTCGGCGCGGTCGTCTGGCTGTTCGCGACCACGCACGTCCCGGACGACCTCAATTCCTTCGCCACCCAGCAGAACAACGTCTTCTACTGGTCGGACGGCACCGAGATGGCCCGCACCGGCTGGGTGAACCGGCAGGAGGTGCCGCTGGAGAAGGTCCCGGAGTCCGTCCGCTCGGCGGTGCTCGCGGCGGAGAACGCGACCTTCTACTCGGACGCGGGCGTCTCCCCCACCGGCATCACCCGGGCCGTCTGGGCGATGGTGACCGGCGGCGACACCCAGGGCGGCTCGACGATCACCCAGCAGTACGTCAAGAACATCTACCTGACCCAGGAGCGCGACCTCTCGCGCAAGGCCAGCGAGATCGTGATCGCGGTCAAGCTGGACCAGCGGCTGAGCAAGGACGAGATCCTCGCCGGCTACCTCAACACCAGTTGGTTCGGCCGGGGCAGCTACGGCATCCAGCGGGCCGCCGCCGCGTACTACGGCAAGGACGTGTCGGCGCTGAACCCGAGCGAGGCGGCCTTCCTCGCCTCGCTGCTCAAGGGCGCCTCGCTGTACGACCCGTCGCTGAGCAAGGACAACTACCAGCGGGCGGTCGAGCGGTGGTCGTGGGTCCTGGACCGGATGGTGGAGACCGGGAAGCTCTCGGCCGCCGAACGCGCCCGCTACACCGACTTCCCCCGACCGGTGGCACCGCCGGTCGCCCGGGGCCTCGGCGGCCAGACCGGGTACCTGGTGGACCTGGCCGAGAGCTACCTGGTCTCCCATTCGGCGATCACGCCCGCCCTGCTCGACCTGGGCGGCTACCAGATCCGCACCACCTTCGACCGGCAGCGCACGGCCGATCTCACCACCGCCGTGCAGAGCGCCGGCCCCCGGCTGGACCCGGCCCGGGAGGCCGACCGGCACGCACGGATCGGCGCCGCCTCGGTCTCGGCGGACGGGCGGATCCTCGCCCTGTACGGCGGGCCCGACTACCTGAAGCAGGGCTTCGACAACGCCAACACCTCCAACGTCCCGGTCGGCACGGCCTTCACCCCGATCGTCTACGCGGCCGCCCTCGACCAGGGCGTCCGCAAGGGCCGGGAGGGCGGCCGGAGCCCGGTCGCCCCGGCCACCCGCTACGACGGCGGCGACGGGATCCCGGTGATGACGCCGGAGGGCCCGTACTGGGGACGGGACGGCAAGATGGCGAAGACCGCCAACGACGGCCACAAGAACTGGGGCAGCATCAGCCTGCGCGACGCGGTCGCGCAGTCGGTGAACGGCCCGATGATGCAGCTCGGCATGGACGTCGGCCTGGACCGGGTCCGGACGACCGCGGCCGGGCTCGGACTGCTCCCGGACACCCTCGGCGACCTGGTGCCGTCCTTCTCGGTGGGCAACTCCCGTCCCAGCGCGATCCGGACGGCCTCGGCCTACGGCACGTTCGCGGCCGGCGGGATGCACACCGACCCGTACTCGGTGGTGTCGGTGACCCGCAACGGCACGCCGGTCGTGCTGATCCGGCCGGCTCCCTTCCGGGCGCTGCCGGAGCAGGTCGCCGACCGGGTCGACGAGTCGCTGCGGGACGCCGTCCGCTCCGGCAGCGCCCGTGAGGCCGCCGCGGCGGGCCCCGGGACGGCCGGCAAGACCGGGACGACCGAGGACCGCACCGCCGGCTGGTTCGTCGGCTACCAGGGGCAGGTCGCCACCGCCGTCACGGTGTTCCGGATGGACGCGACGAGCATGCAGCTCCTCCCGCTGGACGGCCTCGGCGGCTCACCCACCACCGACCCCGTCTCCACCTACCCGACCCGGATCTGGACGGCCTACGCGCAACAGGTCACCGCCCGGACCGGCCGGTAGACCGTCCGCCCTCCGGGACCGGGCGGCGGCGCCCGGTCCCGGAGGGGCGGCTACTTGACCAGGGCGGACCAGTCGGCGGGCTGGGCCGGGTCGAGGCCGCGCAGCCGCTCCAGCACCTTCGGGTCCTGCGCGTCGAGCCAGTCGGCGAGTTCCTTGAAGGAGACGCAGCGCACGCCCTCGCGCTTGCAGACGCCCTTCACCACGTCCTCGACGGCCTGCATGTAGATGCCGCCGTTCCAGGTCTCGAAGTGGTTGCCGATGAACAGCGGTGCGCGGCTGCCGTTGTAGACCCGCTCGAAGCCGTTGAGGTAGCCGTCGCGGGTCTCCCGCTCCCAGGCCTGGTACTTCTTCGGATCGCCGTTGGTGCTCTCCCCGGACTGGTTGGCGAGGAAGTTGAAGTCCATCGACAGGACCTGGGTGGACTTGCCCGGGTAGGGGACCATCTGCAGCGGGAAGTTCCAGATGCCGTCCTTCTTGGCCGGCCAGACCTGGAACTCGCCCGGCGAGCTGGCGTCGTACCGGAACCCGGAGGCCTTCTCCGCGGCGAGCAGGTTCTTCTGGCCCTCCAGGCAGGGGGCGCGGCCGCCGACCAGCTCCCGGGTGTAGTCGAACGGCAGCGCCGGGACGTCCTTCATCCCGGTGTTGGTCTTCCAGTCGGTGACGAAGGAGCGGGCCTGGTCCAGCTCGCTCCGCCACTCCGCGACGCTCCAGTCGCCGCCGCCCTTGGGGCCGCAGAAGTGGCCGTTGAAGTGCGTGCCGATCTCGTTCCCGTCGACCCAGGCCTGCCGCACCTGTTCGAGGGTCGCCCGCAGGTGGGCGTCGGTGGGGAAGGATATGTCCGCCTTGCCGACCGCGTGCTGCGGCGGGTGGTACAGCGACCGTTTGGAGTTGGGCACCAGGTAGATGCCGCTGAGGAAGAACGTCATGTGGGCGTCGTTCTCCTGCGCGACCTTGCGGAAGTGCGAGAACAGGTGGTCCTCGTTCTCCAGCGCGCCGTCCCAGGAGAAGACCACGAACTGCGGCGGCTTCTCACCGGGTTTGAGCTTCTCGACCGGCGGCCGGTTCGGCTGCGGCCCGGTGTCGGAGGTGGAGCCGTCGCCGATCGACCGGACGACGCCGTCCCAGGTCGGCGAGGGCGACGGCACGGGCGTCCGGGTCGGCGGCGCCGTGGCCGTCGCGCTGCCCGCCGCGGCGGCCGGGACGGCGCCCGCGGACTCCCGGTCGCCGTCGGAGCCCGGCAGCAGCGCCACGGTGACGGCGCCGGCCACGCCGACCGCGAGCAGGCCGGCCAGGCCGCGTGAGGTTCTCATCCTCGTCCTCGTTCCTCGGGGGCAGCCGGGGCGGCCGGCTGCGGTACGAGCGGGCCGGCCTCGGCGGCCGCGCCCGCGGACCGGTCACCCGTTCGACCGTCCCTGCATGGACAACGCTCCTGACCTGGTGTCAGGTTGCAGCCGAACCGGACGAGATCGGTCCGGCGGCCGGCCCCGGCCCGCAGCTGAACGATCTTGGTCGCTGCTGTCGCGCCCACGTCAGACCCGGTCGGGGATATGCGAATGGGAGATTCATGCGCACGTCACAGCGGATAGCCGCCCTCGCGCTCAGCGCTCCGGGCATGGTCGCGGGAACGGTGTCCGTCGCCGCTCCGGCCGAGGCGGCGACGACGCCGAGCGGCGCCTGCGGCAGCGGCTACTACCAGATCGACCACCACGCCCTCGGCACGGTGGCCGACACCTACCTGTTCTCCAACGGGTCCAGCAACTGGGCCGTCACCTGGGTGCGGAGCCCGAACGGCACCAGGACGTACGACCTGCGGGTGCAGACCATCCGCCAGAGCGACCTCGTGGAGCCCCCCGACCGGGGCTACTGCAAGTTCTACGCCGGCCCGGTGAAGCTCAGCGCCAAGAACACGTGCATCTCGTGGGGCGGGCTGGCGGAGGGCATCCGCTGGGCGTCCGACCGGGAGCACTGCGGCCGATCCGTCAGCGGCCCCGCAGGCCCGGCCCCGGGAAGCCGCGCCCATCGGCGAAGAGCCTCCCGGGCCCCACCACCGGTGGCCGCGCCACCTGTCGGAGCCCGGTCTCAGAGGCAGGTCCAGCAGTAGAGCGACTCACCGTCCGCCCGGGCACGTCGGGCCAGCCCGACCAGCAGCCCGACCACCGGTTGCAGGTCCTCCCCGTCGGCACCGTGCAGTTCCTCCGCCCGCGCCCAGCGTGCGGCGACCGCCGGCACGTCCCCGTCCGCCACCCCGGCGAGGGTGTCGCGGGCGGCATCGCCGAGTTCGGCCACCCAGGGGCCGGTCGCCCGGGGATCGTCGTCGTCCACCATCGTGCCCGCGGCGGGCTCCGGGCCGGGCGGCCGGACAGGTGTCTCCCCGACGAGGTCCACCTCCCAGGGCACCTCCCGGACGGCCGCGACGAGCTTCCCGAGGACGACATGGGGATCCAGTCCCTTCGACCGGACGCCGTCGAAGGCCGCCTGCCGGCCGGACAGCGGGGACCAGCCCTCCGTCCGCTCCAGCACCCGCCGAACGGCATCCGCGTCCGGCGCACGGAAGTAGTCGGTCGGTACGCCCATCGCCGCCCTCCCCGCCAGGTGTTCCCGCCGGAATCAGATCAGGCACCACCGACAGACGCCCCGTCACCGCCGCGCCCGGTGCGATATTCGGTGTCGGCCGGTGGGCCCGGCGGCGAGGATGGCGGGGTCGTGCACGGCCGCGCAGGGTGCCCGGCCGTCGGAGGGAGTGACGTCATGTCGGAGATCACCCGGATCATGGAGCCGGCCGGGGTCGCGCCGAGCGGCCGGTACAGCCATGTGGTGAGCGGGCGGGGGCGGTTCGTCTCGGTGGCCGGGCAGGTGGCGCTGGACGAGGAGGGCGAGCTGGTCGGCGCGGGCGATCCGCTCGCCCAGGTGCGGCAGGTCTTCGCCAACCTTGAGCGCTGCCTCGCCGCCGTCGGCGCGGGCTGGCGGGACGTGGTCAAGCTGACGTTCTTCCTCGCCGACATCGCCGACCTGTCGGCGGTCCGCACGGTCTGGGACGAGGTGCTCGACCCGGAGCACGCGCCCGCCAGTTCCGCGGTGCAGGTCGCGGCGCTCGCCCGGCCCGACTTCCTGGTCGAGATCGAGGCCTTCGCGGTCGTGCCGGAGGAGCGGGCCGCGCCCTGACCGCCGCCGCTCGACCGGACCCGCCGGGCGTCCGGAAGGGCGTTGCGGGCGTGCGGAGATCGACGGGGAACCGCACCGGACGAGCGGACAGGTAGGGGTGTGGAACCGTCACTGCGGTCCCGGCTGCGCGCCGGGCACCAGAGCGCCTTCGGGGAGATCTTCGATGACCATGCCGACGCCCTCTACGGCTACGCCCTGCGGACGCTCGGGGACTGGGCCGCCGCCGAGGACGTCGTCTCGCTGACCTTCCTGGAGGCCTGGCGGCTGCGCGGCAAGCTGCTGGAGGACGGCGGCAGCGTACGGCCGTGGCTGTTCGGCATCGCCGCCAACGTGCTGCGCAACACCGCCCGGGCCGGCCGCCGGCACCGGGCGGCGATGGCGCTGCTGCCGGAGCGGGAGGCGGTGCCGGACTTCACCGACGAGCTGGTGGGCCGGCTCGACGACGACGCCCGGCTGGCGGCGACCCGGCGGGCGCTGGCCGGGCTGCGCCGCGGTGAGCGGGAGGTGTTCGCGCTCTGCGTCTGGTCGGGCCTCGACTACGCGGCGGCGGCCGAGGCGCTCGGGGTGCCGGTCGGCACCGTCCGGTCCCGGCTGTCCCGGGCGCGGACCCGACTGCGCGGCCTGGCGGAGGAGGAGTTGGCGGCGGTGCGAAGAGGTGCGGAACCGTCCGGGCGCAGCGGACAGGTACGGGGTGACCGCGTCCCTGCGGTCCGGTCGGTGGAGGGGAAGGGCGCATGAACGGCATCCCGGAGCACGACGGACCGGCGCTCCCCGCCGACCGCCACCAGCTGTTGAGGAATCATCTGATGAACGAGATCGGCACGGAGCACGTCGGGCCTGCACGGCCACGGCGTCGGCTCGCCCGGATCGCCCTGCCCGCCCTGGCGGGCGCGCTGTCGCTGTCGCTGGCCCTGGTGCTCGGCGGCGGCGACGGCACGGCGGGGACCACGGCGGCGCCCGCCCCGTCCGCCCCGTCCTCCGGCGCCCCGGCGTCGGCGGCTCCGGCGGCTCCGGCGGCTCCGGCGGCCACCGTCCAGTTGCTCGACCGGATCGCCGCGGTGGCGGCGAGCAAGCCGGCCCCGGAGGTGAGGGACGGCCAGTTCGTCTTCGTGAAGTCGCTGGTCAGGTTCCCGGACCACACGCCCGACGGGCCGGTCCCGGGCACGCTCCACGAGCGGCAGGTCTGGCTCTCGGTGGACGGCCGCAAGCCCGGTCTGCTGCTGGACCGCACGCTGGTGAACGCGGCCGACATGAAGTCGGCGGACACCGGCCGGCCCAACCCGGACGGCACCCTGCCGCTGGACACCAACGCCACCCCCGACCTGCATGCGCCGACCTACCGGTTCCTCGCGGGGCTGCCGACCGACCCGGACGAGATGTTCGAGCTGCTCAACTCCGAGCCGCACGACCGGAAGTGGACGGACCAGCGGCCCTTCGGCACCATCGGCGACCTGCTCGGGGAGCAGATCGCCCCGCCCGCGGTGACCGCCGCGCTCTACCGGGCCGCGGCGAAGATCCCCGGCGTGGAGCTGGTCCCGGACTCGGTGGACGCCGTGGGCCGGCACGGCGTCGGGGTGGGGCTCACCTCGGCGGACGGCGTCCGGCAGGAGTGGATCTTCGACCGGAGCACCAGTGAGTTCCTCGGCGAGCGCCAGGTCCTGCTGCGCAACGGCCCCCGGGGCAAGGCCGGCGACGTGATCGCCGAGACGGCCGTGCTGGCCCGCGCCGTCGTCGACGAGCCGCGCGCGCTGCCGCGGGGCTGACCCGGTCCGGGGCTCCCGCGCTCCCGTCGCGGGGCCCCGGCCGGCGGCCGGTCAGACGGCCCGCCGGTAGAGCCAGACGCCGAGGGGCGCGAAAACGGCGACGATGCCCGCGTCCCAGGCGAGGGCCTCCCAGACGGCGGTGCCCGCCGGGCCGCCGAGGACGAGGACGCGGACCGCCTCCGCGGTCTTGGAGACCGGCTGGTGCTCGGCGAAGGCCTGCAGCCAGCCGGGCATGGTGCTGACGGGGACGAACGCGGACGAGGCGAAGACCAGGGGTGCGAGCACCGGGAAGGCGGCGGCCTGCGCGGTCTCCGGGTCTCCGACGGCCATGCCGACCACCGCGAAGATCCACGACATGGCGAAGCCGAAGGCCAGCACCAGCAGGACGCCGCCGAGGAAGGCCGCCACCCCGGCGTGGATCCGGAAGCCGAGGGCGAAGCCGACGGCGGTCATCAGCGACACCACGAACACGTTCCGTGCGAGGTCGGCCGTGGTGCGGCCGGAGAGCACGGCCGATCTGGCCATCGGCAGCGAGCGGAAGCGTTCCATGAGGCCGGTCTGCATGTCGGTGGCCAGGCCGATCGCGGTGTTCATCGAGCCGAAGACGGCGGTCTGCACGAAGATGCCGGGGATCAGGAAGTCGACGTAGCCGACGCCGGGCGGCAGCGCGGGGGCCACCACGCCGCCGAAGACGTAGCGGAACATCAGGACGAAGACCAGCGGCTGGATGGTCGAGAAGACGAGCAGCCGCGGGACGCGGCGCAGCGCGACGAGGTTGCGCCAGGCCACCGCGAGGCCGTCCCGCACGGGTGCGGTGATCCGGGTGCCGAGCCGGCCGGTGCCGGTGGCGGCGGTCGCGGTCACGGGGTGCCTCCGGTGGTCGCCCGGCCGTCGGCGCCGTCCCCGGTGGGCCGGGCGGCCCGGGTCCGGTGGCCGGTCAGCGCGAGGAAGACGTCGTCGAGGCTGGACTCGCGGACGGTGACGGTCTGCGGGACGAGCCGGTTGCCGTCGAGGGAGTGCAGGACGTCGAGCAGCAGCCGGGATCCGTCGCGGGAGCCCAGCCGGAGCAGCACGCCCTCGCGTTCGGGCGGTTCGCCGAGGCGGTCGGTGAGGACGGTGGCGGCCTGCGCGGCGCGGGTCTCGTCGCCCATGCCGAGTTCGATGACGGTGTTGCCGAGCCGGGTCTTGAGGGCGGCGGGGGTGTCGTCGGCGATGATCCGGCCCTCGTTGACGACCACGACCCGGCCGGCGAGGCGGTCGGCCTCCTCCAGGTACTGGGTGGTGAGCAGGACGGTGGTGCCGTCGCGGACGAGTTCGCGGATCAGGTCCCACAGGGCGGTGCGGCTGTGCGGGTCGAGGCCGGTGGTCGGTTCGTCGAGGAAGAGCACGGGCGGTTCGGGGACGAGGGCGGCGGCGATGTCGAGACGGCGGCGCAGTCCGCCGGAGTAGGTGCGCACGGGGCGGTCGCCGACGTCGGCGAGGTCGAACCGGTCGAGGAGTTCGGCGGCCCGCGGGCGGACCCGGGCGCGGGGCAGCTGGGTGAGTCGGCCGATCAGCCGCAGGTTCTCGCGTCCGGTGAGGTTGGGGTCGACGGCCGCGTACTGGCCGGCCAGGCCGATCAGCCGGCGGACGGCGGCGGCCTCGTGGACGACGTCGTGTCCGAGGACGACGGCCCGGCCGCCGCTCGGCCGCAGGATGGTGGTGAGGATCCGGATGGCGGTGGTCTTGCCCGCGCCGTTCGGTCCGAGCAGGCCGAAGATGCTGCCGGCCGGGACGTCGAAGTCCACCCCGTCCAGCGCGGTCACCCCGCCGAACCGCTTGCTGAGGCCGACGACGCTGATGGCTGCCTGTCCCATGAGGGTGTCCCCCAGTCGTGACGACGACGGTCGTGACGACGGCGGACGACGGCGCCGGGTCGCCCGGCCGGACCTCGTTCCATTGTCGTCTCCCCCGGCGGCCACGGCAGTGGGAGCCCGGGGCAACCACATGGGGAAGCCGCGACGGCCGGGCGGTCAGGCGCGCCGGGGCGTGGCCAGCCGGGCGGCGAGCCGTCGGGCGCCGGCCCGGATCCGCTGCTCGCCGAGTTCGGGCAGCAGTGCGGCGACGTGCTCGGCCGCGATCGAGGCCGGCACCGTCACCGTCCTCGACACGCTCGGCGAGTACTACGCCGCGCGGCACCTGCCCGGCGCCGTCCCGCTGGTGCGCGCCGAGGTGGACGCGCTCGCCCCGGGCCTGCTCCCCGACCTCGGCGCCGCCGTCGTCACGTACTGCTCCAACGAGGCCTGCCCGAACAGCGGGCAGGTCGCGGACCGGCTCACCGCACTCGGCTACACCGACGTCCGCAAGTACCGCGAGGACATCCAGGACTGGGTGGCGGCCGGCCTGCCCACCGAGTCCGCCTGACGGCCGGCGGCGCGGCGGGCGCCCGTCAGACCCGCAGGCTCCGGGCGCCGACGCCGCGGCGGTCGCGCAGCAGGGCGCGCAGCGGGCCGGGCCCCTCGTAGCCGACCCGTCGGGCGACCGCCGCGAGCGGCAGGGAGGTGGTGCGCAGCAGGTGCTCGGCCTGCTCCACCCGGAGGTCCTGCACCAGCCGGATCGGCGAGCGGCCCACGGTGCGGGTCACCGTCCGCTGGAGGGTGCGTTCGCTGACGCCCAGGGCGCGGGCGGCCTCGGCGATCGACAGCGGCTCGCCGAGCCGGGCCCGGACCCACTGCTCGAAGGCCGAGACCAGCGGGTCGTGCCGGGCCAGCTCGGAGGGGATGGTGTAAACGGCCTGCGAGGCCCGGTCGTCGACCACGAGGTAGCGGCGCACCAGGTCGGCGAGTGCGGGGCTGTGCGTCCGCACGACGGCCAGCGCCAGGTCGAGGTGGCCGAAGGCGGCACCGGCCGTGGTGACTCCGTCGCTGGTGGTGACCATCCGGCTCTCGTCGACCGTCACCCTGCGGTAGCGCTCGCGGAACACCGGAGCCAGCCACCAGCTGGTCGTCGCCCGCAGGCCGTCGAGCACCCCGGACTCCGCGAGCAGGAAGGTGCCGGTGCAGGAGGTGGCGAGCGGGGTCCGCCGCTCCCTGGCCTCGGCCAGGACGCGGCGGGCGGCGCGCTGGCCGGGCGAGGCGACGAGGTCGAGGAGCGCCTCCGGCCGGCGTTCCATGAGGGCGGGCACGACGAGGATGTCGGCGTCCTCCGCCTCGGTGACGCTCTCGGTGTCGACGCGGTGACCGAGCCCGGTCCGCACCCGCCGCCGCACGCCGACCGTCCGGATGTCGAACCTCGGCGGCGGCGCCCCGTCGAGGTGTCCGCGCAAGGCGTTGGCGGAGTGGAGGACGTCGAGGATGCCGGAGAGCCCGGAGTCGAAGGCCCCGTCCAGGACGAGCACGGCTGCTTTCACCGGGACACCCTAACCGGCCCGGCCGGGGCGGTTAGGGTGTGTCGGATTCGGTGCGTGAGCTGCCGGTTCCGACACTCCCGGGCCGGCTCCGGCGCTCCTAGGGTCGAGCCATGACCACGTACGACATGCCCGCCGCACCCACCGCGGCCGACCGCGTCCGCACGCACAGCTGGCGCCCGCGCCCCGCCGCGACCCCCGAGCTCCTCGGCATGACCGGGCTGGAGATCCTCCGGGCCGCCCTCGACGGCAGGCTGCCGGCCGCCTCGATCATGAGCACCCTGGGCTTCCGGCTCACCGAGGTCGACGAGGGCCTCGCCGTGTTCGAGGGCGACCCGGGCGACCACCTGCTCAACCCGATGGGGACGGTCCACGGCGGCTTCCTGGCGACGCTGCTGGACTCGGCGCTCGGTTCGGCGGTGATGACCCGGCTGCCCGCCGGGACGGCGTACACCACCGTCCAGCTGGGCGTGCACCTGGTCCGGCCGGTGCTGCCCGGCACCCCGGCGCTGCGCTGCGAGGGGCGCGCCGTCCACGTCGGACGGACCACCGCCACCGCCGAGGCGCGGGTGGTCGGCACCCACGACGGGAAGGTCTACGCCCACGGCACGACGACCTGCGCGGTTCTCCGCCCCTGAGCCCCGGCCACGGGCGCACACCCGCGGACGCCGTCCGCTACTCGGCCCAGGGTTCGAAGCCGGTGCCGAGGACGGCGTCCAGCGAGGTGCGCAGTGCGGCGGCCTCGCCCGCGCCGAAGGCCGCCTCGAACTTCGCCTGCACCTCCTGCCAGAGCGGCACCGCGGTGGCGAGCCGGGCCCGGCCGTCGTCGGTGATCGCGGCGATCCGCGCCCGGCGGTCGGTCGGGGAGGCCCCGACCGTCACCAGGCCCTCCCGTGCGAGCGGTTTGAGGTTCGAGGCCAGAGTGGTGCGGTCCATGGCGATGGTCTCGGCGAGGCCGGTGATCGTGGTCTCGCCGTGCGCGTTCAGCACCTGGAGGATGCTGAACTGGGTGGCCCGCAGGCCGGCCTCGGCGAGGGCCTTGTCGTAGGTGGCCCCGAGGTACCGCGCCGCCTTGCGGAGGGCGAGGTTGTTGCACGCGGGGACGGTGTTCGCCGGCGCAGGTGTCATGGTCTCCTCCAAGCCTCCCCTCCAGGATAGGAGCATGTGCTCGCACGTACGACGGGGCCGTTTGCCGCTCCCTCAATAGGAGCATATGCTCGTATTCATCGACGGCGCACCGCCCGGCCCGCCGCCGGCACCGCGCACCGACGCCCCACCAGGAAGCCCCGCCATGGACACCGCCCCCGCGCCCGCACCCCGACGCCCCCCGCTGCGGGCCTGGCTCCAGCCCGTCGTGATCGCGCTGATCGTCGCCGCCGCCTTCATCACCTCCTACGTCGGTCTGCAGCGCGACCCCCAGCCGCACCGCGTCCCGATCGCCGTCTCCGGACCGGGCCTGCCGGACCGGGTGGGCCGGGCGCTCGGCGACAGCGTCGAGGTGCACCCCGCCGCCGACGCCGCGGCCGCGCGCCACGCGGTGGAGCACGGCGACGTGGTCGCCGCACTCTCCGCCGACGGGCCCGGCCGGCTCGCCCTCCAGACCGCGGGCGCCGCCGGGGCGTCCACCACGACCGCCGTGACGCGACTCGTGGAGGCGTACGCCCACGGTGCGGGCGACCGGGTCGACACGGTGGACGTCGTCCCGCTCGCGCACTTCGACGCCCGCGGGGTCGCCGGGTTCTACATGGCCTTCGGCGTGACGCTGGCCGGATTCGTGCTGGGCTCGAACGCGCTCGGCCTGGCCGGACAGCTCCGGCTGCGCCACCGGTACTGGCTGCTGCTCGGCACCTCCGCGGCGATCGGCACGGTCGGTGCGGTCATCGCGGGCCCGGTCCTCGGCGCGGTGCCCGCCCCCGTCCTGCCGCTGGCGTTCACGCTCTCCCTGCTGGCCGCGGCGGCGGCCTTCACCACCAAGCTGCTCGGCACCTACCTCGGCCCGGTCGGCCTCCCGGTGGCGACCCTGGTGCTGCTCACCGTCGGCAACGCCACCAGCGGGGCCACCATCGGTGCCGACCTGCTGCCCGCCGCGGCCCGCGCCGTCTCGGCACTGCTGCCGCCGGGCGCCGCCGTCCGCGCGATCAGCGACCTGAGCTACTTCGGCGGCGCCCACCTGGCCGGACCGGTGGTCACGCTCGCGCTCTGGGCCGCCGTCGCCGCACTGCTGGTCGGCCTGCGCCCCCGGCTGGCCCGGCGCCGGACGGCCGCCGCCTGACCGGGGCGCGCGGGCGGGTCAGCCCACCTGTTCGGCCAGTCCGACCACGATGCCCTCGGGCCCGCGGACGTAGCAGAGCCGGTAGACGTCCTCGTACTGCACGACTTCGCCGACCGGTTCGGCGCCCCGGGCGCGCAGACGGGCCACGGTGTCCTCGAGGTCGTCGACGGCGAACATGATGCGGCGGATGCCGAGCGTGTTCGTCGGCGCGTCCTCGGCCGCGCCGCGGACCGCCGCCGGGGCGTGGAACTTCGCCAGTTCCACCCGGCCGTGGCCGTCCGGGGTCCGCAGCATCGCGACGTCCTGCCGGACGCCCTCCAGCCCGATGATCCGCTCGACCCAGCGTCCCTCGACCGGCCCCCGCCCCTCCAGCTCCATGCCGAGTTCGACGAAGAACGACACCACGGCGTCGAGGTCCTCGACCACGACGAGGACGTTGTCCATGCGCTGGATCGCCATTCCGGTCTCCCCGTCGTCGGTACGGCCCGGCGGGCGCAGCCGCCCGCCCCCGGCACGCTACCGCCGGAGGCCGCGCGGCGCCGCGAGGAGGCCGCGGTGCGACACGCTGCGTAGCGCCGTCGGCCCGGGACGCCGGGCCGGAGCCGGCCCCGCGCCGGGAGGGCACCCGCGCAGATCCGGACGGGTTCCGGCGCCCGCGGCGGGGCCGGAACCCGGATGCACCGCCGAGTAGGTCTAGACAAATGCCGACACAGTGGGTCACGATGGACATCTCGGCCGCGGTGACCCACCTCCCGCGGGGCGACGCGCACCACCCCCGCGCCCCCTTCGGCAGTACACGGCCGCACCCGCCACCGCGCGGATCCGCACCGGCCCCCGGACCCTCCCGGGACACGGCGCGGAGCCCCGGAGGGCGGGCAGCCCATTGCCGAAGGGACGACGATGACCCTCAGCCCCGCCCGCAGCCGCGCGGCGATCTACCTGCGCTGTTATCCGTACGACCGCTGGGAGATGCTCACCCAGCTGCACGCCCTCCAGGACCACGCCTCCTCGCTCGGCCTCGCCTGCCCGCGGGTCCTGATCGACACGGTCGGCTCGTCCTGCCTCGCCCGGGACGGCCTGCGCAGCCTGCTCGCCCTGGCCGCCGCCGGCGACGTGGACACCGTGCTCGTCCCCGGCCCGTGGGCCTTCTCCCTGGACGAGCCCACGGCGCGCTCGGTGGCCGGGTTCCTGCACAGCACCGGCGCCGAGGTCGTCGAACTCCCGCGCGGACTCTGCGCGGCCTGAGGCGCGATCCGAAGCACGACCCGGGGCGCGGCTCGGGCGCGGCCGCCCCCGGGGCACGACCGCCGGGCCTGTGACCGGGATCACCCGGCGTCCGGCGGCCGGGAGGAATGCGGCCGCGGTGGCGTCGGTTGGCAGACACCAGTACATGCACGTACATACGTCGTCGTCCGGTGCCTGCGAGGAACTCACCCATGACCGCCACCGCATCGTCCGCCACCCGCGCGGCCGACCTGCTCTCCCGTCCCGTCGCACTGAACGGGCTGACCGTCCCGAACCGCATCGCCATGGCCCCCATGACGCGCATGTTCTCCCCGGGCGGCGTCCCCGGTGAGGACGTCCGGTCGTACTACGCCCGGCGGGCCGCCGCCGGTGTCGGCCTGATCGTCACCGAGGGCACCTACGTCGGCCACGAGTCCGCCGGGCAGAGCGACCGCGTGCCGCGCTTCCACGGCGAGGAGCAGCTCGCCGGGTGGGCGAAGGTCGCCGAGGCCGTGCACGCCGAGGGCGGCACGATCGTGCCGCAGCTGTGGCACATCGGCATGGTCCGCAAGCAGGGCGAGCCGCCCTACGCCGACGCCCCCGCCGTGGGCCCGTCGGGCCTGCGCATCGACGGCACCGAGGGCACCGGCCGGGCGATGACGCGCACCGACCTGGACGACGTCATCGGCGCCTTCGCGGAGGCCGCCGCCGCGGCCGAGCGGATCGGCTTCGACGGCGTCGAGCTGCACGGCGCCCACGGCTACCTGCTCGACCAGTTCCTGTGGGCCGGGACGAACCGCCGCACCGACGCCTACGGCGGCGACCCGGTGGCCCGGACGACCTTCGCCGCCGAGATCGTGGCCGCGGTGCGCGAGCGCGTCTCCGCGGAGTTCCCGGTGATCTTCCGCTACTCGCAGTGGAAGCAGGAGGCGTACAGCGCCCGGCTCGCCGAGAGCCCGGCCGAGCTGGAGGCGATCCTGGCACCGCTGGCCGCCGCCGGCGTCGACGCCTTCCACGCCTCCACCCGCCGCTACTGGGTGCCGGAGTTCGAGGGCTCGGACCTCAACCTGGCGGGCTGGACGAAGAAGCTCACCGGCCGGCCCACCATCACCGTCGGCTCGGTCGGCCTGGACGGCGACTTCATCCGCGGCTTCGCCGGCGAGGGCTCGCCGGTGCAGGGCATCGACGACCTGCTGGACCGCCTGGAGCGCGACGAGTTCGACATGGTCGCCGTCGGCCGCGCCCTCCTCCAGGACCCGGACTGGGCGCTGAAGGTCCTTCAGGGCCGCCACGACGAGCTGAAGCCCTTCGACGCCGCGGCTCTGCGGACGCTGAGCTAGCTCCACCCGACACAGGGGCGCGTGGGACATCCCACGCGCCCCTTCTGTATGTCCTGACACCTGTTCATTTCGATCTGATTCGATCGGAATTCATCACATCTTTGGCTACGGAATGGTCAAGTTCCATACTGTTTCGTAGAAGTGTTTGTCTGTTCACGGCCACGCTCTCAGTCGGCACCCAGCAACTACCGACTGGAGTACAGAGTGGGCCCCACCTCCTCTTCTCGCCGGCACACCCTCACGGCCGGCGCCCTGGCGGCAACCGCCGCACTCGTCGCCGCAGGCGTCCAGGTCTCCACCGCGTCCGCCGTCCCCGGCCGCGACACCGCGATCGCCAAGGCCAGGGCCAACGTCGCCCGCAACGCCGAGCTGTTCGGCTTCGGCGCCGGGCAGGACCTCCTGGTCAAGGACGTCCTGATCGACCCCGACGGCACCCAGCACGTCCGCTTCGACCGCACCTACCAGGGACTGCCGGTGATCGGCGGCGACCTGGTGGTGCACCAGGACGCCCGCGGCCGGCTCAAGGACTCGACCCGGGCCAAGGGCCACAGCCCCGCCGTCCGGAGCACCGTCCCGAGCGTCCCCGCACAGGCCACCGCCGCGAAGGCGCTGGCCGCCGCACCCGGCATCTCGTCCGCCACCTCCCAGCCCCAACTGGTCGTCTGGGCCGCCGACGGCACCGCCCGGCTCGCCTGGCAGACCACGGTGAGCGGCCTCGGCAAGCAGGGCCAGCCCTCCGGCCGGGTCGTCGTCACCGACGCCGTCACCGGCGCCGAGATCGAGCAGTTCGACGCCGAGCACGAGGCCTCCGGCACCGGCCGCTCGGAGTACACCGGCACCGTCACCATCGACACCACGCTGCAGTCCAACGGCCTGTACGCGCTGATCGACCCGACCCGGGGCACCATCACCAAGGACGCCCGCAACGTCTCCGCGAGCAGCCTGAACGCCGGCTCCGGCACGCTCTACACCGACGCCGACAACATCTGGGGCGACGGCCGGAAGTTCTCCACCGACCGGGCCACCGCCGCCGTCGACGCCCACGCCAACACCGCCTGGACGTACGACTACTACAAGAACACCTTCGGCCGGAACGGCATCAAGAACGACGGCAAGGGCGCCACCGTCTTCGTGCACGTCGGCACCAAGTGGGACAACGCCCAGTGGTCCGACGCCTGCTTCTGCATGATGACCGGCGACGGCGACGGCACCACCGACCCGGAGCAGGTCGACCTCGACACCATGGGCCACGAGATGACCCACGGCGTCACCAGCGCGACCGCCAACCTCCGCTACAGCGGCGAGTCCGGCGGCCTCAACGAGTCGACCAGCGACATCTTCGGCACCATGGTCGAGTGGTACGCCAACAACGGCATCGACACCCCCGACTACCTGTTCAGCGACCAGTCCACCCCGCCGTGGCTGCGGCGCTTCGACAAGCCCTCGCTGGACGGCCGTTCGGCCGACTGCTGGAGCAGGAAGGTCGGCCAGCTGGACGTGCACAACTCCTCGGGCGTGGGCAACCACTGGTTCTTCCTCGCCAGTGAGGGCAGCGGCAGCCGGACGATCAACGGCATCACCTACAACAGCCCGACCTGCAACGGCTCCACCGTCACCGGCATCGGCAACCAGAAGGTCGCCAAGATCTGGTACCGGGCGCTGACCGTCTACATGACGTCCACCACCGACTACAAGGGCGCGCGCACCGCGTCCCTGAACGCGGCCAAGGACCTGTACGGCTCCGGCAGCGCCGAGTACAACGCGGTCGCGGCGGCCTGGAGCGCGGTCAGCGTCGCCTGATCCCCGCAACTCCGGTGCGGCGGCACGGTCCTGGACCGTGCCGCCGCTTCCGCGTGCGACCGCAGCGCCGGCCCGGCGCCGAGCAGCCGGATCCGGACATGACGGGTCAGGGCGGAACCCGTCAGGCCGGAACGGGCGCGCGGACGGTGCGGGTGCGGGTGCGGGCGGTGCCGGTACGGGCGGTACGGGGGTGCGGGCGGTACGGGAGTGCGGGCGGTACCGGGGGGCGGGCGGTACGGGAGTGGTGCGGATCGGACGCGGTGAGCCGACCCGTTCCGTGCCCGAGCCCTCCGCCACCAGGTCGTCCCGCCGTCACCGGCCGTCCGTCTCCGGTGCGCCGGTCCCGCCCCGCTGACTCCGGGGCACGGCGGAGGCTCACTGCCCGGCATTCGGCGGCATCCGGTCTCCCGTTCGGGGGACGGGCCGGGACGGCCGTCGGCCCGGCGGCCCCGCACGGGGACGGTCCTCCCGACCGAGGAGGAGCCCCGTGCACCGCAACCGCTGCGCCCCGGCCGCCGCACGAAGGAGGCCGGTGGCCCCCGTCACCGTGTCCAGCTCCGGCGCCGGTGCGACGGCGGGCCGGCCCCTGCCGCCGGTCGGCGCCCGATGACGGCCGGGTCCCGGCCTCCCCGGCGCCGTGAGGTCCTGGCCGCGCTGGCGGCGGCGGTCTGCACGGGTGCCGCCGCTCCTCGCGGCGCACCGGTACCGGTGCCGGCCCCGGGAGCGCGGCGGCGGGCCGGGGGGGGGCCCCGGGGGCCCCAACGGGGGGGGGAT
>NZ_JBFBJY010000023.1:0-98063 GCF_040702125.1 Kitasatospora sp. NPDC085895
CGAGCTGCCCTCAGCTTCAACCAGGTTGCTGCGACAACCCGGCGGTGCAGGTCTCTCACCTCACTCGACTCCACGGCGCCTCGTGGCGCACCCACGAGGTACGACAAGCTCGCTGTTCGCTACGAAGCGACCGTGCTGATCGCAGCTCTCAACGAGTGGCTCTGACCGGGGTGGCGTTCCCGTCCTCGGTCACCAGTCCCGGCCGGCGGTCAACTCCTCCGCATCCGCGTCAGCGAACTCGTATGCCGATGCGACGAAGCAGAACTCGTCGCAGATCCACTCGCGCGCGACCGTCTCGATCCCGCTCCCGGCCGCCATGAACTCCCTGTCCAGCAGGTTGAACTCCTCGGTGGAAGCCTGGGTGAGCGCATACAAGGCATCCAGATCCGATGGCCGCTCGGCCTCGATGCGCTCGCACAGACTCAGCAGGATCGCCCTGCCCCGTTCGACTATGCGATCAGGGAAGTACGAGTCGTCGAACATCTCCCGCAGGAACGCGTGTCCCAATACCTGCTGGTTTGTGATCGGCACGGCACTTCCCTCTCCATGACGAGCTGACTCGCCGATCATGCACAGCACCGCTGACATCGACGCCACCCCTTGGCGCCAGACCCCGTGCGACCAGGACTTTCACAACAGGCCCTAGGGTGGCCGTATGACGACGACGCGCCCCGACGGGGAACGCCTCCTGTACGGCTGCATGGGCCTGGGCGGTGACTGGGACTCCGAGGGGTACGGCCCGGCGGACATCGCCGCTGCGGAGACGGCGGTCGGGGCGGCGCTGGACGCGGGCATCACGGTGTTCGACCACGCGGACATCTACCGGCGCGGCAAGGCGGAGGCGGTCTTCGGCGAGGTGCTCTCCCGGGCACCCGGCCTGCGGGAGCGGATCACCCTGCAGACCAAGTGCGGGATCCGCCTCCCCGAGGGCGACCGGCCCGGCATCTACGACCTGCGCGGCAGCAGCATCGTGCGGCGGGTCGAGGAGAGCCTGACCCGGCTGCGCACGGATGTGATCGACGTCCTGCTGCTGCACCGTCCGGACCCGCTGGCCGATCCCGCGGACGTCGCCGAGGCACTGATGTCACTGCATCGGCAGGGCCTCGTCCGGGCCTTCGGCGTCTCCAACACGGGCGCCGCGCAGATCGAGGACCTTCAGGCGTACCTGGAGGTGCCCCTGGTGGCGAACCAGTTGGAGATGAGCCTGGCGCAGCGGGACTGGCTGGAGGCCGGGGTGCTGGTCAACACGCCCGCGGCCGCCGGCAACGGGTTCCCGTTCGGGACGGTCGAGTACTGCCGCCGCAACGGCGTCCGGTTGCAGGCCTGGGGCGCCCTCGCGCAGGGCCGCTTCACGGGCCGCCAGCAGTCGGAGCGGGAACGGCGGACGGCGCGGCTGGTCGCCGGGCTGGCGGAGGCGAAGGGCACCACGCCGGAGTCGGTGGTGCTGTGGTGGCTGCAGCGGCATCCGGCGCGGATCGCCCCGGTCGTCGGCTCCGTGAACCCGGACCGCATCCGGGCCTGCCGGGATGCCGCCGTCCGCGAGCCGGAACTCGGCCACGAGGAGTGGTACGCCCTGTGGCTGGCGGCTCGCGGCGAGCCGCTGCCCTGACCGGTCGGCCCCGCGAGCCTCGGCGGCGCCGCGCGGAGCGGCCGGGGATGGCAGCTGTCGCCCCGCTGCGGGGGTAGGTTGGGCAGCCGATGATCACGGTGCCGTTCCGCCGGAGGCCCGCAGCGGGTGGGGCGGGCGGTGCCGCCACCGAGGATCGGGCATGAGCACGAGCGAGAGCCTTCCGACCGCCGAACAGCTGGCCGCCGCGCGGGCGTTCGTCGCGGCCCGGCGTCAGCGGCCCGGCCCGGCGGGGCCGTGGGGCCGGAGCGGTGATGTCGCCGCGGCGTTCGAGACGTGGTCCCGGGCGGTCGACGAGCACCTCGCCCTGACGGAGGAGGCCCTGGACCGGGGTGAGGCCGGCGAGGCCGCCCGCGCCTGGGCGGTGGTGGTCGAGGGCCTCGCCGCCTGGTCCTCGCACCCGGACTTCCCGGCCTGCCTCACCGAGGCCCCCGGGCCGTGACCCGCCCGGTGTCGAGCGTGGCTCACCCGCCGTCGAGCTGGTGGTCGGCCCACACGTAGGTCTCGGGCAGCAGGTCGTGGACGGGAACGGCCCGCATCCGGTCGCCCGGGCCGACAATGACCTCGATGCCGGGGAAGTAGTCGAGCAGGACCTGGCGGCACCGGCCGCAGGGCGGCAGCACTCCCCGGTCGCGGTCGCCCACGGCGACGATCGTCTCCAGCTCGTAGGCGCCCTGGGCGGCTGCCGCGCCGATGAGGACGAGTTCGGCGCAGGGGCCGCCGGTGAAGTGATAGGCGTTCACGGCGGTGACGATGCGTCCGTCCCGGGCGCGGGCCGCGGCTGCCACGGTGTGGTTGTCGCCCCGGCAGCGCGTGCGGGCGACGTGGGTCGCGGCCTCGACGAGTTCGTGGTCGACGTGGGTGGTCGGGGCGGTCATCTCTGCTGCTTCCGTCGGGGTGTCAGGCCACCTTGACCCGGCCGGACACCGGTGCGCAACCGAATACGGGCCCGGGCCGCAGCGGCGTCAGCCCGTGCCGTGGCCCAGTTCCTCGGCGGCGATGCGCCAGAAGGAGTTCTCGTCGGTGACGGCCGCCGGATCGAGGGCCGCGACTCCGCCGACAGGGCATCGGTGAGCGCGTCGCCGGCCGCCGTGGCGCGGTCCACGGCCTCGTCTCTCCCCGGACGACGCCTGACAGCCGTTCGGTCACACACGTCCCTGTGCCCGGCGGTGCCGCCACACCCCCCTACCGGCGGGTAGGGCTCCGGTCGGACGGCGGGGGCAGACTCGTCCCGGAGTACGAGGTGAGGCGGACCGGACAGTTGCCAGGCTTGTCCATGTGCATTCGCACACCGATCACTTCCCTTTCTTCTCAAGGACTTTGATGAACCGTCCGCACAAGATCAGCCGTCTCGCCGCTTCGATCGCCGGTGCGGTGGCCGTCGGCGCCACCCTCCTCGCCGCCCCCGTGGCCTCGGCCGCTCCCGGCGGCCCGAGCGGCTGCACCGCCTACGTCTCCCACGAGAACGAGCACAACGCCGTCGGCTGGTGCACCCGGGGCAGCGGCACCTGGTACGTCAAGGCCAAGTGCGCCGGCCCCGGCCGGGTCAACGGCCCCTACCTCGGTTCGCAGGGCAAGCGCTCGCGGGGCATGGAGCAGGCCTCGGTGCTGAGCTGCGGCAGCAACGGCTGGCCGATCGAGATGACCGTCACCCGGATCAACCCCTGACGGCGGAGACCGCCCGAACGGCGACGACCGGTGGTGGCACCGTCCGGAGCTCCGGCTCCTCGGCCGTACGGCGCTGCGACTGAACTGCTCGTGCACCGCCGGCCCTTCGGGCTGCACGCACCACCCGGCGTCCGCCGCGCCGGGCTCCGTTGACGGCGACGTCGCAGGAGCCCGGCGCGACGGTCCCGCCGGAGACCCGACCACCTCCCGGCCTGACGAAGGTCCACCCCCGCACCGGGAATCACCGTGCCGGGCGGGGGACACCCGTGGGACGATCGACGGCGCCGCGGGCGGGCGCCGGCGGCAACCGGGGGTGGGGAACGTGCTCGTCCAGCTGATCGTCGGGGTAGCCCTGCTGCTGGCGGGCCTCTCGGGGCTCGCCCGGGTCCAGTCCATGACGCCGGTCGGCTACCAGGGCTGGGGGTCCTGGAACAGGCGGCAGCGGATCATCAGCCTGATCTCCCTGGTCCTGGCGCTCGCCGGACTCGCCGTCCTCGGCTGAGGCCGCATCGGGCGATTCCTGCCCCCGTCCGTTGCTGCCCCGCCCCGGCGACTACGGACGGGCCCCGGCGTCGCCCGTGCCGTCCATCCGGCGCCAGGCGGGGAAGGCCAGCGGGCAGAGCGTGGTCAGCAGGTACGCCCCGCCGAGCAGCACGAGGGCGGTCGTCAGCCCGACCCGGTCCACCAGGTAGCCGCAGGCGAGACCGCCGACCGGGGTCGCCAGCAGCACGCCCGCCGCCAGGACGCCGGTGACCCGGCTGCGCAGCGGGTCGGGCACGAGTTCGTACAGCACGGTCGAGACGATCGGGTTGAGGATCCCTGCGGCGGCACCGGCGACGGCCAGGGTGACGCCCAGGGGCAGCAGGCCGGGCGCGAACGCCGCGACCAGCATCCGTGGGGCACCGCTGACGAGGAGGCAGAAGGCGTACAGCGACCAGCGGGGCAGCCGGTCCCCCACCACCGCGTGCAGCAGCGAACCGCCGAGTGCTCCCGCCGCGAAGAGGCCGGCGAGCAGGCCGAGGTCGACCGACCCGCCGAGGTCGCGCGCGGCGTGCACGGGCAGCAGCACCGACCGCCATCCCTGGTCCAGTCCGTTGGTGACCATCAGCACCAGGGTGATGGCGAGCAGCAGCCGCTGACGGACCAGGAAGGCCAGGCCCTCGCGCAGTTCGTCGCGGTACCCGCGCAGGCTCGCCGGCGGCCCGTCCCGGCGGGGGGCGGCGGCGGAGACGTGCCGGACGCCGAGGGCGACCAGGAGCGCCGAGACGGCGAAGGTCACCGTGTCCAGCAGCAGGACCTGGCCGGCCCCGAACAGGGCGATCAGCACGCCGGCGGCCGAGGCTCCCAGCAGCCGGGCCCCTCTGGACGCACCGGTGTACAGGCTCATGGCCCGGGCGAGCGGGACGCCGGCACGGTCGGCGAGATCGGGCGTGAGCACCTGGCGCGCGGTCTCGCCCGGCGCCTGGAACAGCCCGTTGACCGCCATGAGCACACACAGCTGCCAGAACCGCAGGCCGCCGGTCCACTGGAGGACCGGGATCAGCCCGACGGCCGCACCGCACACCACGTCCGACAGCACCGACGCGCGCAGGCGTCCGATCCGGTCGATCACCGGTCCGCCGGCGAGCGCCGACAGCGCCAGCGGCAGCATCTGGCAGAAGGCCACCAGACCGGCCCGGGAGGCGCTGCCGGTGGTCTGCAGGACGAACCACGGCACTCCGATGCCGGCGAGGGCGTTGCCGGTGATCGAGACGAGGTTCGCGGTCAGCAGGGCGACCAGCGGCCGCCGGTCCGGGGCGGCTCGGGCCTCGTCGGCCCGGGAGCGGGCGGCGACGGTCATGGGCGTGCCCTCCGGGCGGTCGTCGGGGATCAGGTCTTCCGGCGTCGGGCTTCGGGGGTCGGGCCGCCGGGGCCGGGCCGCCGGGGGTCAGCCCTTCGGCAGGGGGAAGGCGTGCAGGTGGACGCGGACGGGGACGGCCCCCTCCTCGTCGGCAGCGGCCCGCTCCCGGAAGCCCTGCACGAGTTCGTGCGCCCGGACGGCGAGTTCCCGCGCGAGTTCGGGTGTCAGGCGCAGGGTGAAGTCGCTCATGTCCCAGCTGCGGCGCCACTCCTCGGGCCAGTCGCCGGTGCCGGCGAGCCACTCGCCGAGCTCCCGTGCGTGGACGGCGGCCACCTCCTTCAGGAACACGTCCACGGCGCCGCGTACCTCGGGGTCCGGGTTCTCCAGGAAGTCCTCCAGCCGGTCGAACCGGTGGCCGCGGTGCTCGGCCCGCCACCAGCGCTCACGGGCCGTCCCCCGGTCGGGCTCCTCCGCGATGAAGCCGTGCGCGCCGAGCTGCCGCAGGTGGTAGCTGACCGACGCGGACGACTCGCCGAGCCGGGCGGCGAGCTTCGTCGCCGTCGCCGGGCCGCCCTGCCGCAGCGCGGCCAGCAGGCGCATCCGCAGCGGGTGCGCCAGACCGCGCAGGGAGCGGGCGTCGAGGCTACGCACGGCAGGCTGAACGGCGGGCTGATGTTCCGTCATGTCCGGCAGCCTAGCGATTGCCACCATTTCTTTGCAACGAAGTCTTTGCATGTGCGCGTGGCCGGGGGACCGGACCGTCGGCCGCGTCGCCGCCACCATGGAAGGCCACCCGGAGTCTGCGGGGTGAGGGGGTGGAGGAGCCCGCCCGCTGCCGTCAGACGGTCTGCCCGTCGCCGGGCCGGTCCGGGGCGCCGTCGTCCGGTTCGTCCTCATCGGCCGTGACGGTCCAGCGCAGGACGGTGGAGTCCCCGCTGCGGTGGAGGGCGACGGGATGGACGCAGCCGAACGCCCGCTCGCCGCCGTGCCGCACCGCGTGGTCGCCCGGGTCCCACCCGAGGCCGAGGATGCGGCTGCCGGCGAGGTCGAGGGTGCCCGCGAGCAGGGGGTGGTGCTGCCCGGCCCGCTCGATCAGGTGGAAGTGGGTGTGCCGCTGGACGGAGTGCACCAGGCCCATGCCGGGCCCGCTGCGCACCCAGTCCTGGAGTCGCTCGCCGAGCCGCCACGCCTCGGCCTCGGGCAGGTCGAGCCAGCCGTTGGGTCCGCCGCCGCCGTGCCGGTCGATCCGCTCGCCGCCGAACTCGGCCCGGGCGGCTTCCACTTCCCGGCCCCAGTAGGTCAGGTCGGCGAGCCCGTCGACGGATTCGCCCCCGAGTCCGACGAAGGAGTCCAGGGCCACCGCGTCGCCCACGACCATGCCGCACCGGTCGACGGGCAGCTCCCCCAGCGGCACCGGCCCGTCGGAGTGCCCGTCGGGCCAGGGCAGCCCGAGGTCAACCTCCAGGACGGAGACGACCGGCTGCCCGTCGAAGAGCGAGGGCGCGGTCGCCGCCCGGACGGGCAGCGGACGGTCCGCCGCGGCCGGAACGGCGACGGCCTCGGCCTCGTCGTCGCACAGGTGCCCGCCGCCGGCCGCCGCCGCGGCTGTGGCCCGGACCGACAGCGGTGCACCCGACTCGGGCCATTGGTCGATCCACGTGGCCATCCCCAGGACGAGGACGCCCGACGGCGCGGTGACGGATCCCAGCTCGACGGTGGTGGTGTTCACCGGGCCATTGAACGCGCCGCCCGGGTCCGCCGCGTCGGCGGGGTCCCGGACGGACGCGTCCACGCTCAGCGCCCGGCGCCGGCCAGGGCGGCGACCTCCCGCACGGCGTCGGCGATGGCCCGGAAGTCCTTCTTGAGGAGGGCGCCGTGGTTGGCGGCGACCTTCGCGCTCACCGCGATGTTCGGGTTGCGGGCGGTCACCCCGTCGAGGCTGGTGCGGATCCGCTCCTGCTCGTCGCCACGGCTGCCGAGGGACGAGCCCGAGGCGACCACGTACCGCACCGGGGCGGTGATGCCGTCCAGCACCGGGCCGAGCTCGCGTTCGCGGGAGATCCGGCCGAGCTCGATGTTGCAGTCCGCCATCTGGTCGGCCGTCATCCGCGGGGTCAGCCCGGTCGGGCGCAGCAGCGGCAGGAACCGGCTCCACTGCCGGAACTGCTTGCGGATCCGCTGCTCCATGGCCTCGTCGAGCCAGTCGTACGGGAAGGCGCCGTCGACCATGACCGCTCCGAGGGCGCGCTCCGGGTTGCGGGCCGCCCAGTGCGCCCCGACGAACGCCCCGTAGGACCAGCCCACCACGAGCGCCCGGTCCACGCCCCGGGCGGCGAGCACGGCGTCGACGTCCCGGACGGCCGCTTCGAACGAGTAGTCCGCCGAGCGCCCCGACTTCCGGCCGCGGGCCCGCTCGTCGTAGGTGAGGTGCCGCCATCCCGCGCCCAGGTCGGCGACGACGCGGCGCCAGTACCCCTGGGTGGCGAACTGGCCGTTGAGGTAGACCACCGGCACGCCGGGGCCTCCGGTGTCGGTGACGGCCAGGGCCGTGTCGTCGACCGGCACCAGGCCGGTCCAGCTCTGAGCGGTCGCGGACGGGCTGTTCTTCGTCATGGTGTTCCCCCTGCTGATGTCGGGCGTACGTGCTGTTTCGGGTTCGCCGGGCCGTGCTGCTCCCGGTCGTTCAGAGGCTGTGGGCGGTGATGTCGCCGTGGGCGGTGGTGGCGCGGATGTCGAGTTCGGCGCTGCCGTCGTTCTTGAGGGCGTTGCTGATCCGGCCGTGGCCGGTGCCGGCGTCCAGGGCGGCCGAGACGCCGGCGGCGGCACCGACCGAGATGTCGCCGGACTGTGTGCTGAGCACGACGGTGCCGCGACCGGCCTCGGTGATCCGGATGCTGCCCCGGGTGGTGCTGATCTCGGCGGGGCCGCCCAGTCGGCCGACCTCGACGTCGCCGTCGACCGCGGTGAGGCGGACGCTCGCCGCCTCGTCGAGCTTGATCCGGCGGTACGCGCCGTCGAAGACCACGTCGCCGAGGCGGCCGACGCCGCGCAGCTCGGAGGCGGCGGCCCTGCCCTCGATCCGGGAGCCGACGGGCAGTTGGACGGTGACCTCCACCGCGCCCGAGGAGCCGAGGAGCCGGTTCTGCGGCTCGGGGGCGTGGATCCGCAGGACGCCGTCGGCGTGGGCGACGGTGGTCCGTTCGGCGGCCCGGACGTCGCGGCCCTTGGACGGGTCGGCGGGCCGGACCTCGACGACGGTGTCGGTGCGGTCCGCGGCGATGAGCTGGACGCGGCCGGCGGGGACGTCCAGGACGGCGGAGACGGGGGCGGGGGTGTCGAAGGTCTGCATCGTTCTCTCCTGTGCTCGCTCCTTGTTTCTGACAACGGAAACGCTACGTTGCTTTCCATATGCTGGCAACATATTCGTTGCACTGGACTAAGATCAGCGCAGGTCAAAACCCATAAATCGTTGCACCCGACCTGAAGAGAACGCAACGAAAACGAGGGCGATCATTGCAATGGGTCAGAAGTGAACGCTATAGTGGCGCGGTCAGGTCCACGACGCAGCAGCACCGAGGAGATCGCGATGCCGGGAGGCAGGCTCACCCAGCAGGAACGCCAGCAGATCGCACTGGGGCTGGCCGACAGCCTCCCCTACGCGGAGATCGCCCGGCGCCTCGACCGGCCGACCTCCACGATCACCCGCGAGGTGATGCGCAACGGCGGCCCGACCGGGTACCGCGCCGACCTCGCCCACCGTGCCACCGAACGCCGCGCCCACCGGCGCAAGCCGGCCTCCCCCCGCGGATCGGCGCCGCTCCCCCAGCCGCAGGGCCGTGACGCCGAGGCCGTCGCCGACTACGAGGAGACGCTCACCACCGTCCTCATGGCGTCGGGCGTGCCCAAGATGGGCGCCAGGGTGCTGACCGGTCTGTTCATCAGCGACTCGGGCAGCCTCACCGCGTCGCAGCTCGCCCAGCGCCTCGACGTCAGCCCGGCGTCCATCTCCAAGGCGATCGCGTTCCTGGAGAGCCAGAGCCTCGTCCGCCGGGAGCGCGACGAACGCCGCCGCGACCGCTACATCGTCGACGACGAACTCTTCTACCAGGCGACCATCGCCAGCGCCCGGGCCAACGACCGGCTCGTCGCCACCGCGCGCCAGGGCGTCGCCGTCCTCGGCGCCAACACCCCCGCCGCCACCCGGCTGGAGAACATCGCCCGGTTCCTCGACTTCATCAGCGAGAGCATCGTCCGCGCCGCCGAACAGGCCCGCGCCGTCCTCCACACCAAGCCCGCACACCCCTCCGACGACCCCACCGACCGGCCGGACCCGGACAACGGCCGGGCCGGGACGGCCGGCTGACGGCTCAGCGGCCGGACCACCACCGGGGATCCGCCGCGGCACGGGCGCGCTCGGCCTCGTACCGGTCCGCCTCGAAGTCGAACTCCACCGGCCGGCGGTGAGCGCCGGTTGTGCGTGCGGGTGGCCGGGGGTGGTTCAGTCGAGCAGGGCGAGGAGGCGTGCTGCCTGGTGTTCGGCGGTGCCGGCGGGGTTGCGGGCCCGTGCGGGGTCTTCGAGGGCGAGGACGAGCAGCCAGAGCAGGGCGAAGAGGCGGCGGGACTCGTGCAGTCGGCGCGACTCGGCCGGGGTGAGGTCGAAGAGGCCGAGGAAGTGGGGGATGTCGAGATCGCTGTCGACCCAGGCCGAGACGTGTTCGACCACCTCGGCGAGTTCGTAGGCGCGGTCGCTGCGGCCCGAGTCCTCGAAGTCGACGACGCGGACCTTGCTCCCGTCCCACAGGAAGTTGGCGAGGTTGCCGTCGGCCTGGCCGAGGACGGCGGGGAGGTCCGGGCCTCCCGCGGGCGGGCGCCCGGCCAGGTCGAGCCATCGCATGCCCTCGGCCACCGCGTGCCGGACGACCCGGGGCGGATCCGTACGCCGTAGCTGCTCGTGCCGGGTACGGATGCCGCGGGCGGCGTGGTGCTCGTTCCACAGTCGCGGCGGCAGCCGTTCGGCGACCGGGCCGGGGACGGAGGCGTACATCTGCGTCAACGCCGCCGCCAGCGAGGCTGCCTGATCGCTCGTCACCATCGAGCCGCGGAGCGGCGTACCCGGGATGCGGGCCATGACGACGGTCGGCGGGGTCGCGGCGAGGTCGGCCCGCAGCGGTACGGGGGCGAGGTCGGGGCAGTGCTGCCCGAGGACGGTGAGCGCGCGCCACTCGCGTTCGGGTTCGCCGTCGGTGCACGGGCGGAACCGCTTGACCACCCGGTCGGCCAGCAGCTCGATGCCATGGGTGCTCCACTGACCGGTCACGGCGTCCCCCCTCGTCCGGTGATCACTCCGGAATCCTGTCATGATTCCCGATTCCCGCCAGTCACAGGGGAGTTGGTGCTGCCGTGCGCTGTGCGCGTGGACATCAACGCGGTGCTTGCCGACATCCTCGACCGCGGCGCGGCCAGTACGGAGTGGGAGGCGCTGCTCGCCGCCGTGGCGGACCACGGGGTGTACGGGCCCGCGGCGGAGAGCGGCAAGGTCCTGTTCCGGCGGAGCGAGGACGACGTCCCGCACCTGCCGGGCTACGTCAGTGCGGCGTGCCTCGCCGAGCAGGTGGCGGAGCTGGCGGCGGCGTTCCACTGCGACGCGCTGCGGCTGTGGGACACCGCCGAGCGGACGGGCGTCCCCGTGCTGGTGCTGCACTCCGACCGGGGCCGTGCCGGCCTGCCGATCGGTCTGGTGGCCCGGGTGCTCCAGGAGCGCGGATGGCGGGGCGGGGAGGACAAGGAGATGCGACCGAGTCCCTGATGCGCCGTCACCAGGCTTGCGGGGCCGCCTCAGGCGATCTCCCGGGCGGCCTGCACGAGGAACGCCTCCACCGCCCGCCGGCAGGCAGCGCTCAGCTGCGCGGACTCGGCCTCGTCGCGGGCGTCGCCGATCGGCCAGTGCGAGTCGAACGCCGCCCGGGCCGCCTCCTTCACCCGGTCGTTGCCCGCGACGAGCACGACGCGGAAGAGGGCCTGCCGGGCGGTCGACCGGTGCTCGAAGACGAGGGCCCGGGCGGGTTCCGGGTCCTCGTCGGGGTGGTCGGCCCGCCGGTGCCAGCGGTTCAGTTGGACCCTGGACAGCTCGGCCATCGCCGCGGCGAAGCCGCTGTAGGCCTCGACTCGCTGGGACCGGATGTAGCCGTCGCGGCCGCTGCGCTCCGTCCGGTCGGCCAGCCGGAACTGCCAGAACGAGGTCAGCCCGGCGCCGAGCAGCGTCCCCACCACGGCCACCGCCGCCGTCACGATCTCCCCCACGCACCCGTCCAACCATGCGGCCCGCGGCCCGCGGTGGGCTGCCGTTCGGCGGACGGCGTCACCGGGCCGGGCTGCCGCCCGCCGGGGCCTGCCGGGCCCGGTACTCGGCTGCGCCCTGCCGGTAGCGGCGGTGTTCCTCGGCCGGGTCGGGGGCGGTGTGCGCGGCGGGCGGGGTGGCGCCGAAGAAGCGGGCGAGTGCGTCGTTGGCGTCGGCGGCGAGCGGCGCGGCACGGTCCTTCATCGCGGTTTCGTAGCGGCGGACGGCCGCGTCCGGGGTCGGCTCCCCGGCGATCGCGCGGGCGAGTTCGGCGCCTTCCAGCAGGGCGAGGTTGACGCCGTACCCGCCGAAGGGGGCCATGACGTGGGCGGCGTCGCCGAGCAGGGTGACGCCGCTGCGGTGCTCCCAGGTGTGCGGGGCCGGCAGGACGTGGATGGGCCGGTGCCGGTAGCCGCCGTCGGCGTCGGTGAGGAAGGGCCGCAGCTGCGCGTCCCAGGCGGCGAACTCGGCGAGCAGGTGACGGCGGACGGCATCGGCCTCGGCCGGGTCGGAGGGGTCGGCGATGCCCGCCGCCGTGTACCAGTCGGCCGGGGTGCGCATGGCGAGGTAGGCCCGGATGTGGCCGCCGCTGTTGCGCTGGGCGATGACCGCCCGGCCCTCGCCGTCCCGGACGAACAGGTGGCCGTCGCCGACGAGCCGGGCGATCCCGGGATGGCGGGTGTCCGCGTCCGCGTACACGACGTCGAGGAAGGAGACGCCGCTGTAGTCGGGGGTGGCGGTCGAGATCAGCGGCCGGACCCGGGACCAGGTGCCGTCGGCGCCGATCACCAGGCCGGCCTCGGCGGTGCCGCCGCCGGCGAAGTGCAGCCGGTGGGTGCCGTCGGCGAGCGGTTCGACGGCGGTGAGGCGGTGTCCCCAGCGGATCGACGCGGGGTCGACGTGCGCGGCGATCATCCGGCGGAGCTGGCCGCGGTCGATCTCGGGGGCGGCCTCGTCGTCGGCGCCGGGCACGAAGCGGTCGAGGACGGTGCCGTGGTGGTCCATGCGGGTCTTGGCCTGGCCCTCGGGCCGGGCGAGGGCGCGGAAGGCGTCGGCGAGGCCGGCGTCCTCCAGGGCGATCTGGCCGGAGTCGGCGTGCAGGTCGAGGGTGCCGCCGAGGTCGCGGGCGTCGACGGAGGCGTCGGCCTCGTACACGGTGACGGGCACGCCGTGCTGCTGGAGCACGCGGGCGCAGAGCAGTCCCCCCGGACCTGCTCCGACGACGGCGACGGCGGGGACTGCGGGTACGGCGTTCATGGGCGCCTCCTCGGGGCACGACGGCAGGGCCGGGCGTACTGAACGACCGGTCATTAAGTTCCACGCTACTTAACGTCCGTTCAGTAAGCAAGGTAAGGTGGGAGCCGCCCGGAGTCAGCCGGGGAACCGAGGGACGGAGCACCAGGACATGAGCAGCCCCGCCGCGAGAGGCCGCCGTCCGGCGGCGGAGACCCGCGCCGAGATCCTCGGGGTCGCGCTGGACCTGTTCACGGAGAAGGGCTACGAGGCCACCTCGGTGCGGGACATCTCCGAGGCCCTCGGCGTGACGAAGTCCGCGCTCTACTACCACTTCCGCAACAAGGAGGAGATCGTCGCCAGCCTGGTGGCCGAGCGGCGCGAGGAGGTGCGGGAGCTCGCCGCCTGGATCTCCGCGCAGCCGCGGACGCCCGGTCTGGTGCGGGAGGCCGCACTGCGCTGGATCGCCGGCACCACGCCCGAGCGGCTGGCGATGATGCGCCTGGCGCAGGCCAACCAGCCGGTGGTGCGCCGCCTGTCCGAGAACGCGGCCGACGTCCCGGGCGCCTTCGAGGAGGTCGTCGGGCTGCTGGTCGACGAGCACGCCGACGAGCAGCAGCGGCTCGTCGTCCGGATGGCCTTCGACACGGTACGGGCGGCGCTGCTCGCCGCCCAGGGCACCGCGGCCACCGACCGGGACGTCGTCGAGGCCGCCCGCCGTGCCACCGTCGCCCTCACCCGGGTCGGGGAGGGCGGCACCGCCGACCGGTGACCGGTGGCGGCGGCGAGCGCCGGATCAGTCCCGGTCGAACCAGGACAGTGCGGCGATCCGCCAGCCGTCCGGCGTGCGGACGAACTGGATGACCTTGGTGCCGCCGCCCTCGAACGGCTCGCCGTCCAGGACACCGGACTTGCGGTACTCGCCGACCCGGGTCGCCAGGTCGTCGACGATCTCGGTGCGCTCGGACGTCTCCCACTCGGAGAACTCGACCAGCCTGCCGTCCGCCAGCAGCCGCTCCCGGGGCTCGACGAACCCGTCGACGGTGTAGGCGGCGAAGTCCGGGCCGGTCTTGACGATCACACCGTTCGGCAGCACCAGCCGGCGGATCCGCGCCACGTCCGCGGGCTTCCCGCCCCGGTTGTCGAACGCACCGAAGAACTCCGTCGTGATCGCGTCTATCTCGGCCTTGGACATGCCCGGACCCTAACAGCCGCAGGCCCCGCGGGACCGGCGGCCGCAAGAACCCGGCCGACCACCGGAACGACCGCGGCGGCGGCAGCGACGGCTGCGGCTGTGGCGGCGGTCAGCCCCTCGCCCAGGCGGCGAGGACGGGCACGCAGCGCTCGGCGAAGTACTCGTAGTCCTCGGGCGTGTTGTAGACGTGCGTGGAGAGCCGGACGTACCCGGTGCCGCCGAAGCTGGTGAAGGCCGCCTCGACGCCGAGCTCGGCCGCGACCCGGTCGCGCAGCGCGTCGGCGGCGAGCCGGTCGGGTGCCAGGCCGTCGGGGAGGCGGACCAGCCGCAGGGCGCTGACCGGCATCCCGACGTCCACCGCCGCGCTCTCGCCCGTCAGCTCCGCGAAGGCCTCGCCGACGGTGTGCTCGGCGTAGTCGGCCAGTTCGCCCAGGTAGTCGCGGGCGGCCTTCCAGCTCCAGGTGCGCTCGACGAAGTCGAGGGCGGCGGGCGCCGCGAGGTAGCCGGTGGCGTCCACCGTGCCCTGGGTGTCGAACCGCTCGGGGAAGGGCTCGCGGGCCGCCCAGGAGTCGATCAGCGGGAAGAGCCGGTGCCGCAGGTCGGAGCCGGCCACCAGCGCGGCGGCGCCGCGCGGCGCGCAGCCGAACTTGTGGAGGTTGCCCACCCACACGTCGAACTGCAGCCCGTCGAGCGGGTCCTCCGCGAGTCCGGGCACGTGCGCGCCGTCGACCAGCAGCGGGACGCCGCGCTCGCGGGCGGCGGCGCCGACGGCCCCGACGGGCATCCAGCGGGCGGTCGCCGAGGTGATGTGGTCGAGCACGATCAGGCCCGTCCGGTCGGTGACCTCGGCGAGCACGGTCTCGGCCGCCTCCTCGGGTCCGGCGTCCAGCGGCACCCGGGCCGTCCGGACGGTGCCGCCCCAGCGGCGGGCCAGCCGCTCGGCACCCATGGTGACCGCGCCGTAGCCGTGGTCGGTGACGACCACCTCGCCGCCGGGCCGGTGCGCCAGGCTGCCGTAGACGACGCTGGCCCCGGCGCTGGCGTTGGGCACCAGGGCGAGGTCGCCGGCCGGCACCCGGAGGAACTCCGCGACGGCGGTCCGCGCGGCGGCCACCCGGCCCGCCAGTCCGGGGAACCACACCACCGGTGCCCGGTCCATCTCCTCGCGCAGCCGTTGCTGCTCGCGCTGCGCGGCCAGCGGCACCGCCCCGAACGAGCCGTGGTTGAGGTGCCTCATCGCCGGGTCGAGGGTCCACGCCTCGGCGGCGGGGCGTCCGTCCGGCAGGAGCAGGGGGCTCGGTGCGGGGATCACGTCGTCGTTCCGTTCGGAGGTCCACGGCCGGGGGCGGTGCGCCGCGCGGCTCGCCGGTCATCCTCACACGGCACGGGTGTGCCGCCGCGCACCCGGCCCGGGGGCGGCGAGGTTCCTCCCCGGACTCGGTACCGTTCGGCGCTGCGACCACGTACCATCGGGCTCACGTCCCGTCAGCCGGCCCCGCAGGAGGTGTGCAGTGCCCTTCGTCGCGCTGCTCCTCGGCCTGGTCCGGCTGTTCGCCGGTGAGCTGCCGCTCAGCCCCTCCGCGCTGACCGCGGTCGCCGCGACCGCGGCCGCCGTGCTGCTGGCCGGCGCCGTCGCGGGTGCCCTCGCGGCCGCCCGCCTGCTCGGTGCGCGGGCACCGGCCGCCGTCCGCGACGGTGTGCTGCGCCGCCGGGCCCTCGGTACGGCCTTCCTCCCCCAGCGTGATCCGGATGCCCGCGGCCGACGCCGCCCCAGGGCACCGGGCGCGGCCCCGGCGGCCGCGTAGTCCCCTTCCGCACGGCCGCCTTCCGCCGACATCTCGTTCCACCTGAGACCCGGAGGGCCCGCCCCGCATGTCCGTTTTCGCCGTACTCGATCCTGCCGTCCGCCTCGCCCACGACGCCGTCTCGGCGCTCGCCGCGGTGGTGCCGACGGCGCTCGCCGTCGTGCTGTTCACCGCCCTCGTCCGGCTGGCGCTGCACCCGCTCGCCCGGTCCGCCGCCCGCGGCGAGAAGGTCCGGATGCGGCTCGCACCGAAGGTCGCCGAGCTGAACCGGCGGCACAAGGGCAAGCCGGAGAAGCTGCAGGCCGCACTGACCGAGCTGTACCGGGAGGAGAAGTCCTCGCCGTTCGCCGGCTTCCTGCCGATGCTGGTGCAGATCCCGTTCTTCTCGGTGATGTACCGGCTGTTCACCACCCCGAACGACCTGCTCGGCCACACCCTCGCCGGGGTGCCGCTCGGCCTGCACCTCGGCGAGGCCCGCAGCGCCGGCCAGTACGCCGTCCTCGGCGCGCTGTACGCGGCGATCGGCGCCGTCTGCTGGGTCGGCTTCCGCCGGGCCCGGCGGGCCTCGGCCGCCGCCGCGGCCGCATCGCCCACCGCGGCCGGGGCGCCCGCCGTGCCGGGCGCGCGCCTGCTGCCGTACCTGTCGTTCGGCACGGTGCTGTTCGCCGCGTTCGTGCCGCTCGCGGCCGGCCTGTACCTGCTGACCACCACCGCGTGGACCGCCGCCGAGCGGGCCTGGCTGCACCGGGGCGCCCCGGTGCCCGCCACCGCGGCCGCGCTCGCGGCCTGACACCGGCGCGGGACCGGGACCGCCGGCGCTCGGAGGTCCCGGTCCGGCGCCGCGCCGACTGCCACGCTTCGTGGTCGCCCTCGGCGCGGTGTTTGAATGGAGCCATGGTCGATCGCGCCGACCGTTCCCGGGGCACCTCCAAGCAGTCACGCAGAGCGAGGAGCCCGCGGAGCCTTGCCGGGCAGGTGTTCGCCGTGCAGGTCGCGGTGGTGGTCCTGCTGGTGCTGGGCGCGATCCTGGCGCTGGTCCTCGAATCCCGGGGCGCCAGCGAGAAGGAGGCGAAGAACCGGTCGGTGGCCGTCGCCGAGGCCTTCGCGCACTCCCCCGGGCTGGTCGACACCCTGAAGTCGTCCTCGCCGACGACGACGCTGCAGCCGCTCACCGAGGCGGCCCGCAAGGACGCCGGCGTCGACTTCATCGTGGTCATGGACACCCACGGCATCCGCTACACCCACCCGCTGCCCGACCGGATCGGCAAACGCTTCGTCGGCACCATCGAACCCTCGCTGGCCGGCCACATCTACACCGAGAGCGTGCACGGCCCGCTCGGCCACGAGGTGCAGGCCGTGGTGCCGGTCAAGAACGCCGACGGCCAGGTGGTGGGCCTGGTCTCGGCGGGGCTGAAGGTCAAGAACGTCACCTCGGCGGGCAACAAGCAGCTGCCGATCATCCTGGGCACCGGCGCCGCCGCGCTGGCGCTGGCCACCACCGGCACCGCCCTGGCCGCCCGCCGGCTGAAGCGCCAGACCCGCGGGCTCGGCCCGGAAGAGATGACGCGGATGTACGAGCACCACGACGCGGTGCTGCACGCGGTGCGCGAGGGCGTGGTCATCGTCGGTCAGGACGGCCGGCTGGTGCTGGCGAACGACGAGGCGAAGACGCTGCTCGGCCTGCCCGCCGACGCGGAGGGCCGGCACGTCGGCGACCTGGAGAGCCTCGACCCGGAGACCTCCGAGCTGCTGCTGTCCGGCCGGGAGGCCGCCGACGAGGTGCACCGGGCCGGCGGGCGGCTGCTCGTGGTGAACCAGCGGCCGACCGACCGCCACAGCGGCGACATGGGCTCGGTCGCGACGATCCGCGACTCCACCGAGCTGGCGGCGGTGACCGGCAAGGCCGAGGCGACCGGCAAGCGGCTGGCCCTGCTCTACGAGGCGGGCACCGGCATCGGGTCCACCCTCGACGTCGAGCACACCGCCGAGGAACTGGCCCGGGTGGCCGTCCCCGGTCTCGCGGACTTCGTCACCGTCGACCTCGCCGATCCCGTGCTCCAGGGCAACGAGCCGGCCGGCGGCGACATGGAGCTGCGCCGCGTCGCCGTCGAAGGCCTCCGCGAGGACCACCCGTTCTACCCCGTGGGCAAGCTGATCACCTTCATCCCGTCCACCCCGCAGGCCCAGGGCTTCGACAGCGGCCGTTCCCAGGTCGTGCCCGACCTGTCCGCCGCACCCGGCTGGCAGGCCCAGGACCCGCACTGGACGGGCGGCGTCCTCGACTACGGCGTGCACTCGCTGATCACCACTCCGCTGACGGCCCGCGGCATCATCCTCGGCGTCGCGAACTTCTGGCGGTGGCAGAAGCCCGAGCCGTTCGACGAGGAGGACCTGTCGCTGGCCGAGGAGCTCGTCGCCCGGGCCGCGGTCAGCATCGACAACGCGCGCCGGTACACCCGGGAGCACGCGATGGCGGTGACCCTGCAGCGCAGCCTGCTGCCGCGGGCGCTGCCCGAGCAGAGCGCGCTGGAGGTCGCGCACCGCTACCTGCCGGCGCAGTCCGGGGTCAGCGGCGACTGGTTCGACGTGATCCCGCTGCCCGGCAGCCGGGTCGCGGTCGTGGTGGGCGACGTGGTCGGCCACGGCCTGCACGCGGCGGCGACCATGGGCCGGCTGCGCACCGCCGTCCACAACTTCGCCGCCCTGGACATCCCGCCGGACGAGCTGCTCGGCCACCTCGACGAGCTCGTCGACCGGATCGACCAGGAGGAGAGCGACGGCGCGACCGGGACGGGCGTCTCGGGTGCCACCTGCCTCTACGCGATCTACGACCCGGTCTCGCAGCTCTGCACCGTCAGCCGGGCCGGCCACCCGGCGCCCGCGCTCGTCCGGCCGGACGGCAGCGTCGACTTCCCCGACCTCCCGGTCGGGCCGCCGCTGGGCACGGGGGGTGCGCCCTTCGAGACGGCGGAGCTGCACCTCGCCGAGGGCACCCAGATCGTCCTGTACACCGACGGGCTGATCGAGGACCGCGCGCGCGACTTCGACGTCGGCATGGAGCTGCTGCGCGACGCGCTCGCCGACCACCGGCAGGAGCCCGAGGAGAACTGCCGGGCGGTGATCGACGCGCTGCTGCCGGCCAGGCCGCAGGACGACGTGGCCCTGCTGATCGCCCGCACCCGGGTGATCGACCCGGCGAACATCGTCGAGCGGGAGATCCCGTTCGAGCCGGAGGCCGTCGCCGAGCTGCGCACCTGGGCGACCGCCGCGCTGGAGAAGTGGGACCTCGGCGACCTGGTGTTCGCCACCGAGCTGATCCTCAGCGAGCTCGCCACCAACGCGATCCGCTACGGCACCGAACCGGCCCGGGTGCGGCTGCTGCGCGACCGCGCCCTGATCTGCGAGGTGTCGGACGGCAGCAGCACCGCCCCGCACCTGCGGTACGCGGCCACCACGGACGAGGGCGGCCGGGGGCTGTTCCTGGTGGCCCAGCTGACCACGCACTGGGGCACCCGCTACTTCCCCCGCGGCAAGATCATCTGGGCCGAGCAGGCGCTCCCCACCTCGATCGACGCCCCACCCGGCACCGACCGGGCCCCGTAGGCCCGCGCTTGTCGGACCTCGTCGGACCGGCGCGGGCACCGCTCAGGCGGCGACCTTGGCGAGGAAGGCGGCGGTGTTGGCGGCGAGCCGCGCGATCCGCTCCTCCGGGGTCAGCGACTCCGGCATGCGCGTGCCGGGGCCGAGCTCGCGCCGGCCGCGGACGTACAGCGAGCAGGCCAGGTCGCTGCAGATGTAGGCGCCGACCGAGTTGCCCTGGCGGCCGGCGAGGCCGGCCCGCGGCGCGACCATCAGCGAGACGCCGCCGGTGTGCGTGGTGATGCACAGCGAGCAGATGCTGCGGCGGGCGCCCCAGGACGCTCCGGACGGGCAGCGCAGCACGACACCGGTCGGCCGCCCGTCGACCTCCGCGACCAGGTGGGCGCGGTCGGGCGCCTGCGGGTCGCGCCAGCCGAGCAGGTCCAGCTCCTCCCAGGGCCGGTCGGCGAGGTCCCGGGGGACGTACATGCGCTTGGCCTCGCCCTTGGTGCAGTTCAGGAAGGCGGCACGGATCTCGGAATCGGTCAACGGCTTCATGAGGCGCAGGCTAATTTGCCTAAGCCTCTTAGGCAAATGCATAATCTGTTACGGGATACGGGAGAGTGCATATGGTTCGCGTGGGGCTCACCACGGAGCGGTTGGTGCGGGCGGGCGCGGAGCTCGCCGACGAGGTCGGGTTCGACGAGGTGACGGTGACGGCACTGGCCCGCCGGTTCGACGTCAAGGTCGCCAGCCTCTACGCGCACCTGAAGAACTCCCAGGACCTGCGCACCCGGATCGCCCTCCTCGCCCTGGAGGAGCTCGCCGGCGAGGTCGCCGACGCCCTCGCCGGACGGGCCGGGCGGGACGCGCTCGCCGCCTTCGCCGCCGCCTACCGCGACTACGCCCGCCGCCACCCCGGCCGCTACGCCGCCGCGCAGCTGCGGCTCGACCCGGAGACGGCCACCGCCAGCGCCGGCGTCCGGCACGCCCAGATGACCCGTGCCATCCTGCGCGGCTACGACCTCGCGGAGCCGGACCAGACGCACGCCGTCCGGATGCTCGGCAGCGTCTTCCACGGCTACGTCAGCCTGGAGGCCGCCGGCGGCTTCAGCCACACCCCGGTCGACCCTCAGCAGTCCTGGGACTGGATCGTCGACTCGCTGGACGCCGTACTGCGCAGCCGCGCGGCGCACTGACGCACATCCCCGCACGGTGTGGGCAGGGTCACCCTTACGGCGGGTCCGTTCGTCCGCCTACGATCCTGAACGCGACCGCCCGCCGGCGGCCCGCCCCGCCCGCCGGCACCCCTCGTCCGGCGCGGCGGTCCAGCCCGAGGAGAGGTGCGCCTTGACCGCCCCCGCCGTTTCGCCCGACAGCTACTACCAGCGCACGGGCGAGCACCGCTACAAGCCCACGGCCCACGCGGGGGGCGCCTGGAACACCGAGGAGCAGCACTTCAGCCCGCTCGCCGGCCTGGTCGTGCACGCCATCGACCGGTACCTCGACGGGCGCCCCGCGACCGGCCTGGCGCTCGCCCGGATCAGCTACGACATCCTCGGTCGGCTCGCCCTCGACGAGTGCGAGATCACCGTGGAGAGCATCCGGCCGGGCCGCACCGTCGAACTCCTCGAGGCCGTCGTCACCATCGGTGACCGCCCGGTCGTCCGGGCCCGGGCCTGGCTGCTCGCCGTCCTCGACACGGCCGCCATCGCGGACGCCCCGGGCGATCGGCTCGCCCCGCCCGAGGAGTTCGGCCCCTGGGCGATGGACGGGCTCTGGGACGGCGGCTACATCGCCTCGATCGAGGTGCGCCGCCGGGAGGCCGCGGCCGGACGGGCCGCCGCCTGGATCAGCACCCGCCACGGGCTGGTCGCCGGCGAGCCGAGCAGCCCGCTCGCCTCCTTCGTCGCCCTGGTGGACACCGCCAACGGCATCGCCGTGCAGCAGCCGCCGACCGCCTGGATGTACCCCAACACGGACCTGACCGTCCACCTCCACCGCACCCCCGAGGGCCCCTGGACGGGACTGGACACCACCGTCAGCTTCGGCCCGACCGGCCACGGCCTCACCAGCACCGTCCTCCACGACACCGCCGGCCCGGTCGGCCACGCCCAGCAGATCCTCACCGTCCGCCCGCTCGCCAAGGACTAGGACGGGTCTTCGAAGGCGCTCGGGTGGTCGATCCAGGGGCGGCGGGCCCGGCGGGCCAGGAAGGTGAACACGGCCACGGACGCCGGTGCGCCGCCGAGCCGGAGCAGGGCCAGGGCCGTCGCCGAGACCGTTCCGGGCAGGACGGCGAACAGCGGCCAGGCGAACAGCAGCACCAGCGAGGCGGGCGCCGTCAGCACCTGCGCCACCGCGGCCACCGCCAGGTAGGCGCGTCCCCACCAGGAGTCGGGCACGGCACGGGGCAGGCGGCGCACCGCGGCAGCACAGATCATGCGCGGCATCCTGGCAGGCCGGACCTCCCGGGGCCGAGCGCGGATGAATCGTGACGGTGTGTCGGCGCCCTGCGGCAGGATGACCGTCATGACCACCGAGATGTTCGTCGACGTCTGGCAGCGCCTCCTCACCGATCCCGGGAAGTCGTGGGTGCTGTTCGAACACGGCACCTGCGTCGTGCTGACCGCTCCCGAGGGCGACCTCGCCGAACAGGCCACCGGCGTCCTCGGGGAGTTCGGCCCCGTTCACCCGGGTTCGCCGGCCGGTGACTTCGGGGTGATCCGCCCCGACGGCGCCGACGGCTGGGTGGTCACCGGCCACCACCGGGACGTCCTCACGTACGTCGCTCCCGAGGAGCCCCCGTCCCGGGAGGACTTCGCCGTCGGGCTCTGCGGACGTTCCAAGCGGCACCTGGACGGCACCGAGCTGCGCGTCGTCCACGTCGAGGACAGGCGGGGCTCCTCAGCCCCCGCGTGACGGTGCGTCCGAGGACCTTGCACGGCACCCGGGGCTGCCGGGGCAGGGTCAGGGCTTGTCTGACGATTCGCGTCGCGCGCGGCGGGAATCGTCGGACAAGCCCTAGCATGCTCGGCATGATCGAATCCGGGTGGGGAGAGCCGCGGACGCGGGTGCTGTTCGACAGGGCGCGCCGTGACCTGCGGGAGGCCGGCCGGCCGCGGCCGGTGCGGGTGTACGAGTGGGAACCGCAGGGGGCCGCGGCGGAGCCGGTGCCGCTGGTGCTGGTGTCGCACGGGACGGGTGGCTCCGGTGTCGGCATGGGCTGGCTGGCGGGGCCGCTGGCGGCGGCCGGGTTCCGGGTGGTCTCGGTCGACCACCACGGGAACGACTTCGTGGGCGGCTACGAGCCCGAGGGCTTCCTCTGCCCGTGGGAGCGTCCGCGCGACTTCGCCTTCGTGCTGGACGTGCTGGCCGCCGAGCGCCCGCTCGGTCCGGTCGGGGCGGCCGGGTTCTCGGCCGGCGGGTACACCGCGGCGGCGCTGGCGGGCGTACGGCTGGATTCCGGTGTGCTGCACGCCCTGGTGACCGGTGCGGTGCCGCTGCCGGAGATCCCGGAGTTCCCGGGGGTGTTGGACGCCTTCCGGGCGAAGGTGCCCGCTGCGGAGCTGTCGGCCCTCACGGCGGAGGCCGGGGCCGACCTGGCCGATCCGCGGGTGCGGGCGGTCTTCCAGGTGGCGCCCGGCCTCGGCCCGATGGTGACGGCGCAGAGCCTGGCGGCGGTGCGGGTGCCGGTGGAGATCCGCTGGGGCGGGGCCGACGTGGTGAACCCGTACGAGGTCGACACCCGCCCCTATCTGGAGGGGATCCCCTCGGCGGCGGGCCGCGAGATCGGCCCCGACGTGACGCACCCGGACTTCATCGGCCCGGATCCGGCGCCCCGCGCGGCGAATGCCCGGGCCGAGGTCGCGGCCGACGCGGTCGCGTTCTTCCGCCGCCACCTCGGCTGAGCCACCGGCCGCCGGAGCGGTGCGGCGGTGGCCAGGGAGGGCGGCGGCGGGGAGGATGCGCATGTGAACGCATCCGAGTCCCGAACCCTGGTGGTGCTGCGGCACGCGAAGTCCGCCTGGCCCGAGGGGGTGCCGGACGCCCGGCGGCCGCTCGGGCCGCGGGGCCTGCGGGACGCGCCGGTCGCCGGCCGGTGGCTGCAGGACCGGGGACTGGTGCCGGAGGCCGTGGTCTGCTCCCCCGCCCTGCGTACCCGGCAGACCCTGGAGCTGGCCGCCGCCGCGTGGGACGAGGCGCCGCCGACGGAGTTCGACGAGCGGATCTACGCCGCGGACGGAGGCGAGCTGGTCGAGGTCGTCCGCGGGCTGGACGCGGCCGTCGGGACGGCGCTGCTGGTCGGCCACCAGCCGGGGGTGCAGGACCTGGTGGAGTTCCTGGCCGACGGGACGGGCGGTGAGGCCATGGCCCGGCTCCGGACGAAGTTCCCCACCAGCGGCATCGCCGTCCTCGCCCTGGCCGGACCGTGGCGGGGCGCCGCGGGGCGCGGCGCCCGGCTGCTGGACTTCGCCGTCCCGCGCGGCTGACCGCCCGTCGCGTCGCGGCCGGGTCAGCCGGGTGCCCGGAGCGCGGGGTCGAGCGCCCCGGTCGGGTCCCGGCCGGCGTTCTCGTCGGCGTTCTCGTCGGCGTTCTCGTCGGCGGTGGCGAGGAAGTCCCGCTCGACGGGCCGGAGCCGGTCGATCAGGGCAGGGACGGGGTGGCGGTCGGTGAAGCGGGCCCGGTGCGGCCGACCAGCAGGACGGCGAGCGGGCGGCTCCCGGCCGTCGGCAGGCCGGGTCGACGTCGCCGCCCCGGTGCAGCACCGCGGCCTCCGGCCCGTCCGCCGCGAACCGGCCGGCCCCGGCGAGCATCAGCAGGTCGGTCCGGGTGCGGTGTGGGGAGCCGTGGTAGTCGTACAGGTGGACCTCGAGTGCCCCGTCGCGGTGGCGGGCCGGGGTGAAGCCGTCGGCGGCGCGGGCGGCGAGCAGGCTCAGCGGCGTCGCCGTCCGCTCGGCACGGATCGCCTCGACGGCCGCGGGGTACCCGACGGGTGCCGTCGGCTCCCGGTCCGGTGCGGTGCCGTCGAGGGCCCGTCCCGTGGACATCGCGGCGGGGGTGTCGATGGCACCGGGGCTGGGCAGCGGTGTGCGCAGCCACGCGTCGAAGCCCCCGCGCGGCATCGGGATCCGCGCCGCCGGCACGTAGGACCGACCGCCCGCCGGGTGCCTCCTCCGACCTGGCCGGGGCGCTCGCCGAGCTGCGGGCCGCGGGCTGACCGCCGGTCAGCGCGGCCGCAGGGCCCGTCCCATCCTGGCCAGTGCCTCCCGCAGGACGGCCGGCGGGGTCGCGAAGTTCAGCCGGACGCAGCCCTCGCCGCCGGTGCCGAAGACGTGGCCGGAGCTGAGGGCGACCCGGGCCTCGTCGAGGAACATCCGGGCCGGGCCGGCCAGGTCGCCGACCACGCCGGGGCTTCCGGCGGGGGTGTCGTCGTGCAGGCCGAGGTGGGTGAGGTCCAGCCAGGCGAGGTAGGTGCCCTCGGGCCGGCGGTACCGCACGCCGGGGAGGTGGTCGGCGACGAGCTGCCCGAGCAGGGTGCGGTTGGCGTCGAGTCCGGTGAGCAGTTCGTCGAGCCAGTGCGTGCCGTCGCGGAACGCCGCGGTGTGGGCGATCGCCCCGAGGTGGCTCGGGCCGTGGCCGACCTCCTCGGGCATCCGGCGCAGGTCGGCGGCGGCCTCGGGGCCGGCCACGGCCAGGGCGCACTTGAGGCCGGCCAGGTTCCAGGCCTTGGAGGCGGAGGTCAGGGCGAAGGCGTTCTCGGCGCCGGGCACGCTCAGGTAGGGGGTGAAGTGGGCCCCGGGCAGCACCAGCGGTGCGTGGATCTCGTCGGAGACCACCCGGACGCCGTGGGCGCGGGCGAGTGCGGCGACCGTCTCCAGTTCGGCGCGGGTGTGCACGGTGCCGGTGGGGTTGTGCGGGTTGCTCATCAGGAAGGCGGCGCGCCGGCCGCCGCTGCGGGCCCGGTGGAAGGCCTCGTCCAGGGCGGCGGGGTCGAGGCGCAGGTCGGGGCCGAGCGGTGCCTCGACGATGCGGCGGCCGTCGTGGCCGACGAAGGCGTAGAACGGCGGGTAGACCGGCGGGCAGAGGACGACCGCGTCGCCGGGCAGGGTGACCAGGCGGAGCGTTTCGACGATGCCCAGCATGACGTCGGGGACGAGGGCGGTGTGCTCGATCCGCAGGCCGTCCCACTTCCAGCGTTCGGCGGCGAAGGCCGCGAGTGCCTCGGCGTAGCCGGTGCCGTGCGGGTAGCCGGTGTCACCGAGGTCGACGGCGCGGTGCAGGGCCTCGGCGACGGCGGGGGCGAGCGGGACGTCCATCTCGGCGACCCAGAGCGGCAGCACGTCCTCGGGGTGGGCGCGCCACTTCATGCTGGTGCGCCGGCGGAGGTCGTCCAGGGAGAGCCGGACGAGCGGGTCCGTCCGCTCGCCGTCGGCGCGCTCGGCGGCTGTCTGCTCGGTGGGTCCGGTCACGCGGTGCTCTCCTGCCGAGGGGGTGGCGGCGGTCGTGGCTGCGGCCGGGTCGGCCGCCCGCTGTGATGCCTTCCCCGCGGCCCGGCGGGGGAACCGGCGGTGCGGGCGGCGGTCAGTGCGTGGGCGGCCCGTCCGGGAGGGGGTCGTCGCCCCACTCCCAGTACAGGCCGTAGACGCCGGGGTCGGTGGCGGGCAGGACGGCGCAGGCCTGGCCGGTCGGCGAGATGCGCAGTTCCTCCAGTTCCTGCGGCGGGGCGTCGTGGCAGGGGCGCCAGGCGAGCCGGCAGCCGACGGGGAGCATCCGGCCGTCGAAGCGGGCGCGCAGCACCAGGTGCTTGCCGGGGAAGCGGACCATCCGCTCGTACTGGGTGGCGGGCCCGGCCTGCGGGTAGGCGTAGCTGTACTCGACGACCGCGGACCGGCCGGGCTGGAGCGGCAGGTCGAAGAGGAGTTCGGAGGCGGCGAGGCCGTGCTCGGGGTCGTAGCGGCGGCGGCCGAGCCGGCAGCCGACGAGGTCGAGGACGGCGGGGCCGGACCGGCCGGTGCCCTCCGGTCCTTCGTGGGTCAGCAGGATGAGTCGGTCGGCGCCGGTGGCGTGGGCGCGGACGATCTGCAGGAGGTCGATCCGGTGCTCCTCGCGGCGGGCGCCGATGTTGATGTCGACCCGGGTGTGCAGGTTCTCCACCCGGGCGTTGGTCATCTGGTCGAAGTCGGCGATCACGCCCTCGACGGCGGGGTCGCCGAAGGTGCTGGTGTAGTCGAGCGCGCCGGGGACGTGGTCGAGCCAGCGGCCGCGGGGGCGGCGCGGGCCGAGCAGCACGATCAGCGAGTCGGCGCCGAGGCCCAGGACGGCTTCCAGGGCGCGGACGGCGGTGAGCGAGTCGGGGCGTTCGGGTCTGCTGCGGCCGCGCTGCCAGTAGCTGAGGCTGGAGACGCTGACCTGGACGCCGCGCCGGGCGAGGCGCCGCTGGACGGTGTCGAGGCTCAGTCCGCTGTCGCGGATCGCCGTGCGCAGGGCTAGGTCGAAGGGGCCTGCGCGCAGTGCCTGGACGAGTTCGGCCGAGGGGGCCGGCCCGGTCTGACGGGGTGTCGGTCCGGTCAGGGCGCACCTGCCTTCCACGGGACCGCCGGGGCGGCGGTCGTGACGGTTGCGGGGGGGGGTGCGCCGGTGCGCGGGGCGGTGTTCCGGGCGGATGCGGGTGGCGAGGAGGTCCCACCGCCGCCGGTCCGGGGGGCTGCGGTGGGCGGCGGTGGGACGTCCGGGGCCGGCCCGCGGGCCGGTCGGGGCGGGGTCAGCGCACGACGGCGGGCGCGAGTGCGGCGGCGGCGAGCAGGGCGGGGCTGCCGGTGCCGTCGGCGGGGACGCTCCACAGGGCGGAGCCGTCGTCGCTGGCCAGGGCGTAGGCGAGGGTGTGGTCGTCGAGCCAGAGGGCCTGGTCGTCGATGCTGCGTTGTTCGGCGGTCGCGGTCTCGGCCATGGTCTTCAGGTCGAGGACGTGGAGCCGCCAGGGTTCGTCCTCGGACAGGCCGGGGACGCGTTTCTTGTAGGCGATCCGGGTGCCGTCGGGCGACAGGGACGGGCATTCGACGTTGCCGTGCAGGGTGGTGAGGGTGTGTTCGACGGCGTTGCCGGCGACCAGCCAGGTCTTCCCGCCGCTGGCGAGGGTGGCGTAGAAGTGCTCGTCGTCGGCGAAGGTGACGCCCCAGATGTTGGTGTCGGGGGCGTGGTGGGGCTTGCCGTCGACGGTGGCGGTGTAGGTCTCCAGGTTCTCCTGGAGGGTCCAGGTGCGGGTGTCGAGGATCGAGGTGCGGGTGGAGAAGTTCGTGCCGGCGTAGGAGTCGCCGCCGACGAAGACCGTCCAGGCCACCATGTGCCCGGAGGGCGAGACCCTCGTCCGGGTGGGGATGCCGGCCAGGTCGTAGTGGCGCAGTTCGTGCAGGTCGCGGTCGAGGATCGCGACGCGGTAGGTGTCCTGCAGGACGCCGTGGACGGCCTGCAGGCAGCTGCCGGTGCCGGCGGCGGCGTGGAAGCGCAGGCAGTCGGGGGCGGAGACGGTGCGGGTGGCGCCGGGGTGGTCGAGCGGGACGGAGGCCAGTTCGTCGCGGTGCGGGCCCCAGATCATGCTGCGGAAGACCAGGCGCGGCCCGTCGGGCCGGGGGCCGAGGGTGACGGTGCCGGGTTCGCTCGGCGGGTCGTCCGCCGATGCCCGGCGGTCCTGCCGGGTGGTGTCGGCGGCGCGCAGCACCGTCCAGGTGCCGGCGAGGAGGAGCAGGACGGTGGCGGTGACCAGGACGGTCAGCCGGCGGGCGAGGGTCATCGGGCCTCCTCCGGGACGGGGTGGTCGGGCTGCGGCCCGAGGAGCCGGACGGCGGCCGCGGCGGCGATCGCGAGCGCACCGGTCATCACGGCGAGCGCGGTGGTGTCCCCCCACCGGCTCCACAGCGCGCCGACCGCGATCGAGCAGGCGAACCGTCCGGCGGCCTGCCCGGTGCCGACCAGGGCGAGGCCGGCGCCGCGGCGCTCCTCGGGCACGGTGCCCGCGGCGGCGGCGGCGAGCATGCCGTCGGTGGCCGCGTAGAACAGGCCGTGCAGGGCGAGGACGGCGGCGGCGAGCGGCACGCCGGTGCCGGGACGCAGGAGCAGCAGGGCGTAGCCGCCGAGCAGGGCGGCGTGGCCGAGGACGAAGGTGCGGCGGCGGCCGGTCTTGTCGCCGAGGGCTCCCAGGGGGACGGCGAGCAGCAGGTAGACGGCGGCGGTGCCGAGCGGCAGCAGCGGGAACCAGCCGGCGGAGAGGCCGAGGCGGCGCTGCAGCAGCAGGTAGACGAAGGAGTCGCTGACGGTGGCGAGTCCGAGCAGGGTCGCGCAGAGGGCGATCCGCCGCAGTCCGGGCAGCCGGAGGGTCTCCAGCGGCCGCAGCCGGGCGGCGGGCGGCCCCGGTTCGGCGCGGCGCAGCAGCCGGCCGGGGACGAGCAGCACCAGGACGAGCACGCCGAGCGCCGCGACGCAGGAGCTGACGGTGAAGACCGCGTGGTAGCCGCCGGGTGCGGCGCGCAGGATCAGGAAGGCGAGCAGCGGGCCGGCGAGGGCACCGGCGGTGTCCATGGCGCGGTGGACGCCGAAGGCGCGGCCGCGCTGCTCGGGCGGGGTGGCGAGGGAGATCATGGCGTCCCGGGGGGCCGTCCGCAGGCCCTTGCCGACCCGGTCGACGGCGAGGACGAGTCCGATCAGCGGGGTGGTGCGGGCGAGCAGCAGCATCGGCTTGCAGAGGGCGGAGAGCCCGTAGCCGGCGGCGGCGACGGCCTTGTGGCGGCCGCCGCCGCGGTCGCCGAGGAGTCCGCCGAGCAGCCGGACGGCGGCGGAGGCGCCGTTGTAGACGCCGTCGAGCAGTCCGAAGCCGAGCGGCGAGACGCCGAGGGCGGTGACCAGGTAGAGGGGCAGGACGGCGGTGACCATCTCGGAGGAGATGTCGGTGATGAGGCTGACCGTCCCGAGGGCGAGGACGGTGCCGGCGATCCGCGCGGGCCGCCCCGGCCGGTCGGCCGGGGCGGCGGCGGGGGCCGCGGTCGAGGTGCGACGGCTGTCCGCGAGGTACACGGTCAGTTCCAGACGCCGGTGATGTCGGAGGCGCCGGCGGCCTTGCCCGCGTGGCTGCCGACCCCGGCGAGGTCCTCCAGGGTGCGGAGCACGTCGTAGTGGTTGTACTTGGTGGTGGGTGCCGATCCGGCCTTGACGGGCTGTCCGTACAGGACGGTGGGGATCTGGTTGCCGCTCTGCTTGTTGTCCTCGTCGTAGGTGATGACGAGCAGGCTGTTGTGGGTCTTGGCCCAGGAGGCGTAGGCGTCGAGGTTCTTCTTGAGCCAGCCGTCGCCGGTGCCGATCGAGCAGTCGTGCATGTCGGAGCAGAGGTTCGGGGTGACGAAGGAGACCTTGGGCAGCTTGGTGAAGTCGGTGGGGAACTGCGCGAAGGTCTTGCCGGTGCTGGTGGGGACGTTCTTGAAGGCGAACCAGGGGTTGTGCTTCTGCGCGTACTTGCCGTCCTTGCAGGTGGTGGAGCCCTCCTTGGGCAGGGACTCGTTGTAGCTGGCCCAGGTCTGCTTGGCGGCGATCAGCTCGGAGGCGAGGTTGGGGGCGGACATCGACCCGACCTGGTAGCAGCCGTCGCCGGTGATGCCCTGGGTGCTGCCGGAGAAGACCGCGAAGTAGTTCGGCTGGCTGGGGTGGGTGATGCCGTACGAGGCCTTGAGGAGGGCGCCGCCCTTGGCGAGCTGGTTGATGTACGGGGCGTCCTTGCTCCCGATGATCTGGCTGTAGGCGTGGTTCTCCATCATCACGACGACGACGTGGTCCGGCTTCGGCACGGTCGCCGAGGCCGAGGCGCTGTCGACGCCGGCGACGGTGGCCGCGACACCGGCCGTCAGCGCCGCGGGCACCGCCAGGAGGATCGCGGCCTTGGTGCGGGTGCGGCGGTGCCGGTTCGGGCGAGCGTTGGACATGCCTGTCTCCAGGGGTGTGTAGGGGGATCGTCCGGGAACTGCGGGGCGCCTCCCCACCGCCTCGGACGCGGCTCGACGCTCCTATCCGCGGCCGGGGTGCGTCAAGGTCGGTGCGGTCGGCGCGGTGCCACCTGTCAAGGTCGGCCCAATTCGGTGGACGGCGGTTCCCCTTGCGGGCGGGGAGTTCCGGGGTGATCGCCGTTCCGCGGGCCGGTTCAAAACTGTGGATCCGTCAACCGGTCGTCCTGCGGCGTCCTTTGGAGATGTGGAGGGGGGTCGGTGCGCAGGCGGTCGGTGGGCCGTGTCCGCCGCCGCTCCCCGGTCCGGCGGCGGGACCGGGGAACGGCGGCAGCGGGGGGCGGCGGGCTTCCGCGGCGGGGCCGCGGGGCCGCGGGGGCGGGTCAGCGGGCCGGCTGGTTTCCGGTGTAGAGCAGGCGGTTGGGGGTGCCCTTGCCGGCGTCGCCGATCCTTCCGGTGGTCGCGGCGCCGAGGAGCGCGCTCTGCACCTGCGCGGGGGTGGCGTCGGGGTGCGCCGAGAGGTACAGCGCGGCGGCACCGGTGACGTGCGGCGCGGCCATGGAGGTGCCGGTGAGCGACTTGGTGGCGCTGTCGCCGGTGTTCCAGGCGGAGACGATGCCGGTGCCGGGCGCGAACAGGTCGGTGCACGAGCCCCAGTTGGAGTCCGAGCGGCGCTTGTCGTCGGAGGTCGCGTTGTTGACGACGACGGCCTCCGCGATGTCGCCGGGCGAGTTCTTGCACGCGTCGGAGTTGCTGTTGCCGGAGGAGACCACCCAGGTGACGCCGGAGGCGATCGAGCGCTTGATCGCCTTGTCCTCGGTGGCGCTGACCCCGCCGTTGATGCTCATGTTGACGACGGCCGGCTTGACGGCGTTCTTGGTGATCCAGTCGGCGGCGGCGACGATCGCCGAGGTGGAGGCGCTGTCGTGGCAGTCGGTCACCCGGACGGCGACCAGCTTGACGCCCTTGGCCACGCCGTAGTCCTTGCCGCCGACCGTGCCGGCCACGTGGGTGCCGTGGCCCAGGCAGTCGGCGCCCTTGCGGCCGTCGCCGACCTCGTCGACGCCGATCGAGGCCCGGCCCTGGAACTGGCCGTGGGTGGTGCGCAGTCCGCTGTCGACGAGGTAGACGGTCACGTTGGAGGCGGTGCCGGCGTAGCTGTAGCCGTGGTCCAGCGGCAGGTTCCGCTGGTCGATCCGGTCCAGCCCCCAGGAGGGCGGGTTCTGCTGGGTGGACGAGCGGTGCTGCACGGCGTCCTGTTCCACGTAGGCGACGGCCGGGTCGGCGGCGACCCGCTGGGCCTGGTCCGGCGTCATCTCGGCGGCGTAGCCGTGCAGCACGGTGTCGAAGACGGTGCGGACGGTGCCGCCGTGCTCCCGGGCGATCCTGGCGGCGGCCGGGGCGACCGCGGCGGCCTGCTGCGGTGCGCCGCCGGTGTCCTTGAACACCACCAGGTAGCGGCCGGAGATCGGTTCGGCGGCCGCGGCGCGGACCTCGCCGGTGGGCGGCGGCGCCGCGTCGGCGGAGGTGACCGCCACCGTGGCGGCGACGGCCGCCGCGGCGGTGGCGGCCGCCGTGACGGCGATCGTCCTGCGGCGTATGCGGTGGGCGCGGTGCTTGGGCACGGGTGACTCCCGTTCGGTGGGGCGTTGCTGTCCCGGACCGTCCGGGGCAGCAACGGTCTACTGCCGGCGCGCCCGGAACGGTGGCACAGGGAGGCCAGTGACGCGGACGGGCGCCCGCCGCCGCGCCATGACCCTCCGTCACTTCCGTCCCGTCCGTTCTGGTGCGCCGGCCGCAGGACGTGCCACCATGCAGCCCACCGGCGCGCACCCGACGCCGCGATCCGCACGGAGAGGCAGGTCCATTGACCGACGAGGACCTGGGGACGCACCTGGCCCGACTGGGCCTGACCCGGCGCCAGGCCGAGGTCTACGCGGCGCTGCTGGCCGGCGGTCCCTGCTGTCGCGAGGAGTTGGCCGGACGGCTCGGCGCCGGCCTCGGGACGGAGGAGCTGGACCTCCGGCTGGCCGAGTTGCGAAGACTCGGCCTGATCACGGAGGCCGGTTCGGAGGGCGGCGAGCACGCCCCGGTGGAGCCGTCCCTGGCGCTCGACCACCTGGCGCACACACGCACGGCCGAGCTGCACCGGGCGCACCAGGCCGCCGTGAACGCCTACCGCGGCTACCGGCGCACCGTCAGCCCGCAGGCGACGGAGGACCTGCTGGAGGTGGTGACCGGACCGGCGGTCGCGGAGCGGATCCGGCAGATCGAGGCGGCGGCGGAGAGCGAGGTGCTGCGCTTCGACTCGCCGCCGTACCACACGGACGGGCCGGCCAACCCGGTGGAGGAGCGCAACCTGCAGCGGGGCGTGGTCTACCGGGTGGTGTACTCGCGCTCGGCGGTGGAGAACACCGCCTACTACGACGCCAACATCCGGCCGTGCATCGCCGCCGGGGAGCAGGCGCGGGTGCTGCCGACGGTGCCGGTGAAGCTGACGGTCTTCGACGGCCGGCTGGCGATCGTGTCGATGTCGTTCGTGGAGGCGGAGGTCAACGACTCACTGCTGCTGGTGCACCCGTCCAGCCTGCTGTCCGCGCTCACCGGCCTGTTCGAGACCTCGTGGCGGACGGCGCTGCCGATGCACCGGGGCAGCGGTTCGCCGCCGGGGCTCGGCCCGGTGCAGCGCCGCATCCTGGAGCTGCTCGCCACCGGCGTCACGGACGACACCATCGCCGAGCTCCTCGGGGTGAGCCGCCGGACGCTCTCCCGGCACCTGGAGCAGATCGGGGCCAGGGCCGGATCGCGCACCCGTTTCCAGCTGGCCCTGCACGCGGCGCGCAACGGCTGGCTCTGATCCGGCCTCCGGTCACGGGTCGCCGTTGACGGTCACCGTCGGCGGTCGCCGCTCACGAAGCGCTCGGCCCAACCCGGCTCCGGCCCGGCTCAGTCCCGGCTCAGCAGTCGGGCGACGTCGAGCGGGTCCTCCCCCAGCTCGACCAGGCGCTCGCCGAGGCGCCGGAGCTGGGCGTCCTTCTCGTGCTCGGTGGCGGCGACGTTCGCCAGCGCGGTGCGGGCGCCGTGCTCGACACCGCCCTCGAACACCCGCCGCACGAAGAGGTCGGCGGCCGGGCGGGCCAGGCCGGGGGCCAGGGCCAGCAGTTCGTCGGTGTACGGCTCGGTGGGATCGGACTCCATGGCTTCATCAAACCCGCCGCGGCCCGTCCGGGGCGGCGCGACACGGCGCCGCACCCGGATGGCCGTCGCTCCGGCCCGCCGGCAAGGGGTCCGCGGGGTGTGACACCCTTGGCTGCCATGGGCGAGCAGGACGCGGGCGGGCCTGCGGAGGCCGCGCCGCTGCTGGTGGTGGACGCGGCCAACGTGGTGGGCTCGGTGCCGGACGGCTGGTGGCGGGACCGGCGGGGTGCGGCCGAACGGCTGCGCGACGCCCTGGTGCCGCTGGCCGGTGCGGGGCTGGGTGACGACCGCGCGGGGCTGCCGCCGTGGGCACGGACGGGTCCGCTGGAGGTGGTCCTCGTCGTGGAGGGCGCGGCCCGCGGCGTTCCCGGGCTGCCCCGCGTCCGGGTGGTCGAGGCGCCCGGCAGCGGCGACGACCAGGTGGTCGCCGTGGTCGAGCAGGCCGTGTCCGGCGTGCCGCCGCGCCGCTGTCTGGTCGTCACGGCGGACCGTGGCCTGCGCGACCGGGTGACCGCCCTCGGTGCCGAGGTCACCGGGCCCCGCACGGTCCGTCCGGCCTGACCGCGTCCGGTCCGCTCCGGCCACGGACGACTCCGTCCTCCCCCGGCCGGTGCCCGTCGGTCGCCGTGACCGGCCGCCGCCCGAGTGGCGGTTCGTCGTGGAGGCCGTATGGTCTCGACCGTGAATCCGATCGACCGCCGGGGTCTCCTGCGGGCCGTGGGTCTCGGCGCGGTGGGTGCGGCCGCCGCGGCCTGTGCCGGCCGGGGCAGGGCGGCCCCCGCCGCGGCGCACTCCTCCGGACCGGCCTCGCCTCCCCCGTCGCCGTCGCCGAGCCCGAGCGCGACGGCGTCGAGCCCTGTCGCGATGCCGCCGCTGCCGGCCGACCTGCCCTTCCAGGTGTCCGCCGGGCCGCGGGACGGCCACGAGGTGGCGCTGACCTTCCACGGCCAGGGCGGTGCCGACATCGCGGAGGCACTGCTCGCCGAGGCCGCCTCCGCCGGGGCCCGGATCACCGTGCTGGCCGTCGGCACCTGGCTGGACGACCAGCCGCAGATCGCCCGGCGCATCCTGGACGCCGGCCACGAGCTGGGCAACCACACCCAGAGCCACGGCAACCTCGCCTCGATGGGCGCGGACGCGGCGTACGCCGAGATCGCCGGCTGCGCGGAGCGGCTGGAGCGCCTGACCGGTTCGAAGGGCCGCTGGCTGCGGCCCTCGCAGACGGAGTACTGCACGCCCACCGTCATGGAGCAGGCCCGCAGGGCCGGGTACGAGCACTGCCTCGGGTACGACGTGGACTCGCTCGACTACACCGACCCGGGGCCGACCGCCGTCCACCGGAACGTCATGGACCGGATCAGACCCGGCTCGGTGGTGAGCCTGCACTTCGGCCACCGGGGCACGGTGCTCGCGCTGCCCGCCATCCTGCAGGACCTCGACGCCCGCGGGCTCCGCGCGGTCACCGCCTCCGAGCTGTTCGCCTGACGGCCCGACGGCCGACCTGGGCGGTCGGCCGTCGGAGCCGGGGTCGGGGCGGTACGGTCGGAGACCGGTTCAGCGGGGCGTACGGCTCACGCCGGGAACGCCTCCGCGTCCGGCTTGAGGAGCTGCCCGGGCCGGGGCGCGGCCCGGTCGACCAGGTACGAGGTGACCAGGGTGGTCAGGGCGGCGCTGCGGCCGACCGCGCAGTGCTCGACCACGTCGACGGTCACCAGCACGGCGTTGCCCAGTTCCTGCTGCATGCGCTGGGCGAAGGCGTAGCGGGTGGCGGGGTCGAAGGTGTTGCCGATCACCATGACCGGGGTGGCCGTCCTGCGGTTCCACGGGCCGGTGTACCGCTCGGAGGTGAGGGCCGGGGCGGGCCAGGTCGCGCACGGCGGCGCGTCGAAGGCCTGGTACCGGCCGAAGGTCGGCGACTCCGGCTCCCAGGCGCGGGCCACCAGCGGGAACAGCTGGGGGGCCGGCGGGAAGGGCTTGTCCTGGCAGTTGACGGCGTAGTAGGAGTCGTCGGAGCTGTACGGGGTGTCCGCCGGGGCCTCCCGCAGGGCGGCCGGGGCGGGCGTCGCCAGCAGCTTCGCCTCCTCGGCGGAGGGCGCGGCGCCGAGCGTCTGCTGCGGGTTCACCACCTGGTGCAGTGCCTGGAGCGAGCGGGCCAGCGGTGCCTGGCGGGACTGGGCGTAGAGGGCGTTGGCGACCTGGCTGGTGAAGGTGGACAGGGTGACGGTGGAGCCGTCGGGCAGGGTGACCGGCGCGGTGCGCAGGTGGTCGCGCAGGGCGTCGAACTTGGCCCGGGTGTCGGGGCCGGCGAAGGCGCAGCGCGGCGCGCCCGCCGCCTGGCAGCGCCTGAGGTATTCGCCGAGGGCGAGTTCGAAGCCGGTGGCGCGCTGCCGGTCGTACTCGAGGCCGTTGTGCAGGCGCAGTTGGGGGTCCACGTTGCCGTCGACGATCAGCGCGCGCACCTTGTCGGGGTACATGTTGGCGTAGGTGGCGCCGATCAGGGTGCCGTAGGAGAAGCCGGCGTAGGTGAGTCCGCTGTCGCCGACGGCCTGCCGCATCCGGTCGAGGTCGCGGACGACGTTCATGGTGGACATGTGCTTGACCAGTTCGCCGGCGTTGCGGGCGCAGGCGTCGGTGTAGTCCTTGTCGGCGGCGAGGGTGCCGCTGATCTCGTCCCGGGTGACCGGTACGCCGACCGCGCGGTCGAAGACGGCGGCGGCCTCCTCGTCGGTGGTGAAGCACTTGAGGGGATTGCTCCGGGCGACGCCGCGCGGGTCGAAGCCGATCAGGTCGAAGCTGTCCGTGACGCGGGGCTCGAACCTGGTGGTGGTGGCCCAGAGGTACCCGCTGCCGCCGGGGCCGCCGGGGTTGAGGAAGAGCGAGCCGATCCGCTTGGCCGGGTTCCCGGCGCGGCGGCGCATCATCGCGATGCCGATCTTCTCGCCGGACGGGTGCGCGTAGTCGAGCGGGACGGGGTAGACGGCGCAGTCGTAGATCTTCGGGTCGGGCTTGGACGGGTCGGGGTTGCACGGTGTCCAGGCGACCGGCTCCACCGTGGCCGGTGCCCGGTCCGGTGCGGCCGAGGCGGTGGCGGCCGTGCCGGTGACGAGGGCGAGCGCGCTGGTGAGCGCGACGGCCAGGGTTGACAGGCGTAACAAGGGACCTCCCGGTGTCGGCAAACCCGACCAGCGTGCCAGCCCGCCGCCGCCAGGGGAAGACGCGTACACGACATGCCCGGTGACGCACCGTCGGCCGTCGCCCGCCGGAGCCGTCACCGCGCTCGGACGATGCCGCCGTCGGCGCGGGGCACCTGGTCGTCGACCCGGTGGCCCGCGGGGCTCGCCGGGAAGGCGACGACCTCGGCGATGTCCTGCGGGGTGCCGAGCCGCTGCAGCGGCGGCCGGGCGGCGCCTGCACGCCCGGCTCGGCCGGCCCGGGCAACGCCCCGGAGCCGGCCGGGACCGCCCTCCTCCGCCGCCGGCCGGAACGCCTCGCCGCGGACGGACGATGAGCGGCGCGCCGGGGGCACCCGCCCCGGCGCGCCCGCGCGCCGACCTGCCGGCTCAGCCCTTGGGCTGGGTGAAGCGGAGGCTGTTGCCGAACGGGTCGCGCAGGCCGCAGTCGATGCCGTACGGCCGCTCGGTGGGCTCCTCGGTGAACTCGACGCCGCGGCCGAGCAGCGTCTCGTAGGTCTTGCGACAGTCGTCGGTGCTGAAGATCAGCGAGCCGCCCGTGGCGCCCTTGGCGACGAGTTCGCGGACCTGCTGCGCGGTCTCCTCGGACATCGCCGGCGGGCCCGGCTTCTCCAGCAGGACCTGGCGGTCCGGGTGGCCGGGGACGTTGACCGTCAGCCAGCGCATGAAGCCCAGGTCGACGTCGGCCGCGACCTCCAGGCCGAGCTTGCCGACGTAGAAGTCGAGGGCCTCGTCCTGGTCGAGGACGTAGATCTGCGAGTGCGTGATGGAGGTGAACATGGGGACCACGCTAGGGCCGGACCGGACGGAATACTTATCCGAAACTGCGCTCCTCGCCGCGGGGCGCGGCGATCCGGATCACGTGTGCGGCCGCGTCCACGCCATCGTGAAGCAGGTCGGCACGTCGGCGGCCACCGCGGCCCTGCGGTACTCCCTCGGCGACCGGCCGACGATGTCGCGGAAGGTGCGGCTGAACGTCCCCGTGCTGCCGAACCCGACCTCGTAGCAGATGTCCGTCACGCTGCGGTCCGTCTCCCTGAGCAGGAACATCGCCCGCTCGACCCGGCGGCGCTGCAGGTAGCGGTGCGGCGTCTCGCCGAACACCGTCCGGAAGGTGCGGGCGAAGTGCGCCGGGGAGACGTGCGCGATCCGGGCCAGGGCCGGGACGTCCAGCGGCTGCGCGTACCGGCGGTCCATCGTGTCCCGGGCCCGGAGCATGCGGCGGTTGGTGTCTTCGGCGGCGCGACTCACAGCGCCATCACACCACGTCCCGGGCCCGCGGCGACAGGCCCGCCGGGCATCGGCCGGCACCGGCCGCGCCCCGGTGCGCGGACGGATCGGGCCGATGCCCCGCCACCCCGATGGACGCCATGTGCACGCCCACGGCCGCCCTCTCCCGGACACCCCTCACCACCTGCACGGACACCGGCTCCCGGCGTGCGACGCGCCGTCACGGACGGCCCCGCCGACCGCCCGTCGGGTTGCCGCACTGACGGGCCGTCGGTTCCTCGGGCAGAGGGCACGGCACAGCACCCGGCAGACGGCCCGGCCACACCTTCGAGGTGCCCGAGGACGCCGCGCCCGGCAGCAGCAAGGTCACCGTCAAGTGCCCGCCGCGGATCCGGATGACCGACACCGTGGAGATCACCCGCCGGCCCAGCGGCCCGGTCGCCGCCGGACTCGGCGGCGCCGCGGACACCGACGGCAGTCGGATCGCCCTGGGCGGCCTGGGCGGCCTGGGCGGCCTGCTGGTGGCCGGTGCCGCGGTCGGCGGTGCGGTCAAGGCGCGCCGCCGCCTGCGCCTCGGCCGGCGCTGCCCCCCAGGGCCCGGGGTCGGGGCGCGTGGGGCACCTCCCGCACCCCCGGCCCCGGGGCCCGAGTGCCCTTCGAAGACAGCGGAGGCGTGATCACCATGGACACCGGCCCCGGCAGCCCGGCCGGCGCGCGCCGTCCCACGCCGTCGACCGTCCTGCTGGGCTGCGCCCTCACGGTGGGCCTCCTGCTGGTGGGCCGGGAACTCACCCCGAGCGCCCGCCCCGGCCCTCGGCCGCCCAGGCCTTCTCCACCCCCACACCGACCGCCCCGCCGGCCCAGGTCCTTCGGCCGCTCCCGCGGCCGTCCCACCGACCGCTCCGCCGGCCACGTGGACACCCGTACCGGCCCCGCCGTCTTCTTCCGGCTCGGCGCCCTCACCAAGGGCAGGACCGTCGAGGTCGAGCGGGCCGACGGCCGCACCGCGGTGTTCACCGTCGACGCCGTCGAGGTCTACGAAGTCGTTCCCCGACACGAAGGTCTACGGCAACACCTCCGGCCTGCCCGAGCTCCGGCTGATCACGTGCGGCGGCTTCACCAAGCGCACCGGCCACCTCGGCAACGTCGTCGTCCACGCCACCCTCACCGCCGTCGAGGGGTGACCCCGGACCGGCCGGGAAGCGCTCCCCTTTCGCCTGCTGAGACGGTCGGCGGAGCGGGGAGCACCTGTGCCAGAGTCGGCGCCGGGCGGCCTGGGCCCGGGGCCAGGTCATGGTTGGGCCACAGGCCGCCCGCATCCGGCGCCGTCACGGACACGACCGGGCCACCGGGAGTGCCACCCCCGGTGGAGGGTCAGACGACCGAGGCCCGGAACGGGTCGGTGGGCAGGATCGCCGCCTCGTCGAAGAGCTCCTCCAGTGCCTCGTGGCCGTGGGCCCGGCGGAACCCGATCTCGGCGGCGGTCACCGGCAGGGCCCACAGGATGCGGGCGTGCCCCCGCGGCAGCGGGCAGTGCTCCAGGCCCGGTCCGTGCAGGTAGGGCAGGCTGATCAGCAGGTGGTCGCAGGCCGAGCCCGGCACCCACGGCTCGCCGATCGGCAGGCTGTGCGCGGGGCCCAGTGGGTGTCCCCCGCAGTGGTAGTAGGCGGTCATCGCCATCAACTCGACGAACCGCTCGTCCCGGACGTTGGCGGTCATCACGAATTCCGGACCGTGGCCGTCGACCTGCGCCGCGTCCCAGCAGCCCGCCGTCACGTAGGCCCAGCCATCGCCGCGCGGACCGGGCCCGACGACCAGGACGCGCAGCGCGGCGAGGACGTCCCGCCTCCCGGCTCCCGGGTCGACGTCCACGGCCTCCACCGGATGCCCGCCGAAGAACGTCCGTACGTGCGACTCGACGGCCTCGGCGGCCGACGGCTCCGTTCCGTTCACCGCCCCATCATCCCGCACGGGGCCGGTCGGCCGCGTGCGGGGCGCGGTGCAGCGCCCGGCCGATCCGGCGGCCCGCCACCAGGTGGAGCAGCACCGCGCCCGCGGTGTTGAGCAGCACGTCGTCGATGTCGAAGGCCCGGCCCGGCACCAGCACGGCCTGCGCGCACTCCACCAGCACCATCGTCACCGCCGTCAGCAGCGTGACCCGCAGCAGTCCGCCGACCCGCCTCGACAGCAACGGCAGCAGGATCCCGAACGGCGCCCCGAGCAGCAGGTTCCCACCGACCTGCTTGACCGCCTCGCGGACGGCGGGCCGGTCGAGGTACAGCTCCAGGGTGGATCCGGGCCTGAGGTTGGCGTGGACGAGGCCGCGCGACCCCGGTTGCGGGACGAGCGTGGCCCGGGCGAGCACCACCGCGAACAGCACGGTCGCCGCCAGGGCGACCAGGAGCACCAGCAGCCGTACCAGCGCCGGCACCACGCCGGGTCGGTGCAGGAACGGCAGCGGCCGCTGCGGTTCCTGCGGCCGCCGCTTCCCGGTACGGCGCGCTGCCGTGCCCTCCGCCCGTAGCCGCACCGCCACCGCGGCGGCCGGGCCGCCGCCCGGACTCCCGCCCGAACCGGTCGTGCCGCTGCCCGTCACCGTGCGTCTCAAGGCCATCGCCCCGCCCTCCCCGGATCCCGCGCGCCGGTGTCCCGGCCGGTCTGCGTGTAACCCGTGACGGCGATTCGACACCCGTCGGTGGACGACCGCGTCAGTGCACGACGACCGCGGCCGTGCCGTGCAGGACCAGCCCCCGCACCCGGGCGGCCTCCAGGCTGCGGCCGAAGGCCTCCGCCTGCTGCATCGGGTCGAGGCCCATCAGTCCGGGTGGCCAGGTGCCGGGCGGGACGACGAGGACCAGCACCCCGGGCGGTTCCGCCGCCGCGGCCAGCCACACCGGGGACGCCTGCACCGGGGGGTGCGGCTCCCAGACCCCGCGGCCGCCGACCATCACCAGCCGTTCGAACCAGCCCTCGCGGACCTCCACCACGCCGGTGGTGGCCGGCGGGTCGCCGGCGGCGAGGACGAACCCGCTGTCCATCGCGTCCGCGACGAGTTCGCCGTACCAGTCCTGCCCGACCTCGACGATCGCCTCCGCCGCCGACCTGCCGTCCGGCCCCTCGCGCACCGCCAGCGCCCACACCATCGGCGCGGCCCGTCGCCCACCACCACTCGGATCATCCGCCACACCCACCCAACGAGCCAGAACCGGAAAGTGCACACCCCGGCCACCGAACGGCCGCACCCCGCCCGGCCCGCCGGGCGGCTCCGGGCCCGTGCGGCGGGCCGTTGGGCTGCGGCCCGTGGCACGCGGCGAGAGGAAGCCGCGGCGGATGGTCGTCGGCGAGGAGGTCTTCCTGTGGCCGGTCGGGCACGACCACGCGTCCGACGACGGCGAGGGGGACGGCCGGCGCTGCCGCAACCTGCTGACGGCGCGTCGGGCGGGGGTCGACGGACGGCTGTTGCTGGTGTTCGCCGAGGGGCCGGGCCGGATGGTGTCGGACGGGTTCCTGCCGTCCGGCGCGGTGACGACCGCGGGCGGCCCGGTGCTCGACCTCCACGAACCGGGCACGGCCCGGGCCTTCCTCGACGCGGCGCTGGCCGCGGGGGCGCAGCTGCCGGACCGCACGACCTGTGCGGTGGACGGCTGGGCGTTCTTCGACGCGGTGACGGACCTGCGCGCGGCGGCCGCCGGCGGGGTCGGCGCCTGGGCCGCCGGTGGCGCCGCGTCAGCTCCCGGTGTCCGGCTTCCAGTCCCGGGCGAGGAGTCCGAGCAGCACCTCGTCCAGGAACTCGCCCATGACCCAGGCCGAGGAGCGCAGCACGCCCTCGCGGACGAAGCCGTTGCGTTCGGCGGAGCCGATCATCGCGAAGTTGTCCGCCAGCGTCTCGATCTGCAGCCGCTGCAGGCCGCGCACCACGAAGCCGTAGTGGCACAGCACCGCGACCACGTCGGTGCCGTAGCCCTTGCCGCGGGCGGTGGGCAGCAGCCCGAGCCCGATGTGCGCGGACCGGTTGTGGGTGTCGATGCCCCACAGCGTCGCGGTGCCGACCAGCGTGCCGCCGTCGAGTTCCACCACGGAGAACGGGACCCGGCTCGGCTCGGTGTCGTCCACCGCGAGCCGCGGGTCCTTCGAGCCGGGCGGGATCGGCCGCCACGGGCTGCCCTCCGCCCGCGAGCCGTTCACCACGTCGTCGTAGAGGCCGGTCCGCAGGACCGGGATGTCGTCCTCGTGCCGGGCCCTCAGCCCGACCTTGCTGCCTGTAAGCATGCGAGCTTCCTATCCGGCCGGGCCGTACGGCGGCAACCGGTTATGCGGTCGGGGCGGCGGCGCCGGCGGACGAGGACGCGCCGGGAGTTTCCGCGCACTCCCTCCGGCGGGCACGGGAGCCGCGTAGCGTCGGCGGGAGGAGCGGGCGGGCGACGGGGAGGCACGGTGGACGGGACGCTGGGCGGATGGCGCAGGACGGGCCGGGAGGTGCTGCACACCGGGCCGTTCGTCCGGCTGGTGGCGGACACCGTGCAGGGGCCGTACGCGCCGCCGTTCCGCTACGAGCACGTCGAGGTCGCGGACGCGGTGCGGACGGTGGCGCTCGACGGCGACGGGCGGCTGCTGCTGGTGGAGGACGACTTCTACCTGACCGGTCGCCGGATGCCGCACCTGCCCGGCGGAGGCGTGGAGGCGGGCGAGGCACCGGAGGCCGCGGCCCGGCGCGAGTTGGAGGAGGAGACGGGGCTGCGGGCCGCCGGGTGGCGGCCGCTGGGGGCGATCCACCCGCTGCCGTCGAGCACGTCCGCGGTCACCCGTCTCTTCCTGGCGAGGGGCCTGTCGGCGGGGACGATGGCGCGGGACTCGACGGAGGCCGGGATGACGGTGCACCGCTGCACGCTGGAGGAGGCGCTCGCCCGGGTGACCTCCGGGGAGATCACCGAGGCGGGCAGTGTGGCGGCGATCCTGTTGGCCGCCCGTTCGGAGGCCGCCGGCGTCTGACCCCCGGGCGTCAGGGCCCGGGGCGGTGTGCCAGCAGGACGAGTTCGCGGTCGTGGGCGGCGAGGAGGCGCCGGCCGGGCAGCACGGCGAGCCCGGCCGTCCTGCCGGGGAGCCGCAGGTCGGGAGCGGGCGGAGTACGGGTCGTCGGGTCGGTGAGCCGTACCGTCCCGTCGTCGCCGCCGGAAGCCAGCACGGGCCGGCCGGCCCACTCCCCCGCGGCGAGTGCCCCGAACATGCCGCGGTGCGGGGCGGGAGCGGGGGCGAGTTCCGCACCCGAGCGGACGTCGTGGAGGCGGAGCGTTCCGCGCCAGTCGCCGGTCGCCACGACGGCCCGGCCGTGGACGGCGGTGAGGGCGAGGGCGTTCACCGCCGAGGTGGTGGCGGCCGGGAGGCCGGCCAACCGGCGGCCGTCCGTCAGGTCGTGGACGAGGACGTCGCGGTCCCAGCTCTGGTCGACGTCCATGCCGCTGGAGGTCGCGGCGAGGGGCCGCCCGTCGACCACGGCCGCTGCGACGGCGTGCACGGCGTGGTCGTGTCCGGTGAGGACGGGGCCGAGCGCGCACTGCCCGGCCAGGTCCCAGAGCCGGGTGCCGCCGTCCTCGTGGCCGGTGACGGCGACCGGGTTGCCGCCCGGGTGGCAGACCGCCACGGAGACGGCGTCGTCCACCGGGAGGTGCCACAGGCAGTCACCGGTCTCCGGGTCGCGGACGAAGCGCGGGTCGTAGTCGCCCACGGTCAGCACGACCGGGCGTCCGCCGACCACGGCCGTGGCGATGCCGGCGAACCGGCCGGTCCCGAAGGCGCCGAGCAGCCGCCCGTCCGCCACGTCCCACCACCGGACGCTGCCGTCCTGACCCGAACTCGCCGCCACCGCACGGCCGTCGACGACCGTGGTGGCCACGGCGTTCACCGGTCCCCCGTGCCCGCCGCCGACGGCCCGTCGCACCGCGCCGCCGGCACCGGCCCCCACCGGGCCGGTGGCCCACTCCGCCACCCATGCCATCGAGTCCCCCTCCCGTCGCGGTCGGTCCATGATTCCCGACCGGCCGACGGGACGACGCGCACCGGACCCGCCGGTGTCCGAACGGTCCGCCGATCCGCTGCTCCCGGGCACCGGCCGACCGGCCCACCCCTGGTCGATCACCCGACCGCGGCACCGCGGTGCCGTGCGGATCACCGGCACCACGGGCGGCACCGCCGTCCCGGCCTTCGAGCCGGACACGGTGTCCGGCTCGCTGCACTGCGAGGGCAACCGACCGGAGCCGTCCACCACCGGCACCACCGTGGCGGGACCGCGCACCGGCCGGTGCCGGCCCTGACCGGCGGCCCGGCCTCCTGATCCCCGCGTGCGGGAGCGGTCACCGGCCCGTGCCGGTGACCGCTCCGCGGGTGGTTCGGTACTGCCGTTGCTCAGCACTACTGCTGTTGCTCAGCACTGCGGACGACGCCCGTGGTTCGCTCCGCGCCGGGCACGTGCCTTCTTCTTGCGACGCCGTTTCGACGACATGACCGCTCCTCTCACAGCCGGCCCCCGTCCCACCGTTCCACACCGGGCCCGGATCGGCCTGCGGGCGGGCACCGGGCGCGGCACGGGTCAGCGGCGCGGGCTCCGCCCGTACAGGAGGTACGCCACCAGCCCGAAGACGTTCCCGAGCAGGCAGATCACCATCCAGGTCTGCGGCGACCAGCGGCGGGTGTCGGGGTGGCGGGAGATGTCGACCATGCAGGTCACGGCGGGGACGAGGGCCAGCAGCGGAACGAGCGCGGCGATCGTCCCGGGTGACGGGGACAGGGCGGCGGTGACCATGCGGCGATGCCCCTCCGGGTGCGGACCGGGGCGGCCGGGCGGCCGCTCACCCGAAGCCTTCGACCCGGGCCGCCGCCCGTCAAGACCCGCCGCGGACCCTCAGGCGTCCGGTGCGGCGGTGAGGTCCTCGGCACCGGGCAGCCAGTCGCGGCCGGGCCGGTACTCCAGCCAGCGGCGGCGGCGTCCGGCCGCGGCGAAGGCGTCGAGCAGGGCCGGGACGCCCGGGTGCGGCCGGTCCCGGTGCCAGACCAGCGACCAGGCGTAGAGCGGGGTCGGGTCGGCGAGGGGCACGACCGCGATGCCGGGCCCGTCGCCGAGCGGGAGTTCCGCGGGCAGCAGGGCGAAGCCGTCGCCGCCGGCCCGGACCCGCTCCAGCAGGTGGTCGAGGCCGAGGTTCGGGCCGCCCGGCTCCACCGGGACGGCGAACCGTGCGGCGAAGGCGCCCAGGAAGTCCAGCCGGCCGGCGGCCGCGGGCAGCAGCAGCCGCAGTCCGGCGAGGTCGGCCGGGCGCAGCCGGCCGGCGGCGGCCAGCGGGTGGCCGGCGGGGAGCACCGCGTCGACCGGCTCGAACCGGACCGGGCGGTGGGCCAGTGCCTGCTCCAGGCCGTCGTCGAGCGGGTGGAAGCGGCCGAGGGCGGCGCCGATCTCGCCGCGCAGCAGGGCGGCGGCGACCCCGGGCAGGTCCCGTCCCGGGCCGATCTCGACGGGCGGGCCCGCTCCGTCGTCGAGCACCGCCCGGACGGTCCGCAGCGGCTCGAACAGGTGCCCCCAGAGGTCGACCCGGATCGGGCTCCCGCCGTGCCGGACGGCGTCCACCGCGGCGGCGCCGGCCGCCAGCGCGGCGCGCGCGGGGTCGAGGAAGCGGAGCCCGGCGGGGGTGAGGCCGACCCGGGTGCGGCTGCGGTCGAACAGCCGGGTGCCGAGGGTGTCCTCCAGCCGGGCGATCCGCTTGGACAGGCCCTGCTGGGTGAGCGAGAGCGAGCGGGCCGCGTGTCCGAAGTGCAGGTGGTCGGCGGCGGCGACGAACGCCCGTACCTGCGCCAGGTCGAGATCCACGGTGATCATTCTCGCCGACGGCAGGCGCCCGGTGGACACCGGCTGCGGGTTCCCGCCGCGACACGCCCTCCGTGCGCGACCCACCCGGTCGAGTGACAATCCCGGCTCCCGTACCGGGGTCTGTTGCAGTCTCGGCGGGAACGCCCGTTCCTCGGGCGCCGAGCCGCGGCCGGGCGGCCGCACCACGGAGGACCTCAATGGCGAACATCCCGAGCGACCTGAAGTACACCAAGGACCACGAGTGGGTGCGCGAACTCGGCAACGGCCGGATCCGGGTCGGCGTCACCGACCACGCCCAGAAGCAACTCGGCGACCTGGTGTTCGTCGAACTTCCGCCGGTCGGGCGCACCTTGGACACCGGCGAGCCCTTCGGCTCGGTCGAGTCCGTGAAGTCCGTCAGCGACGTCTTCGCGCCGCTGGCGGGCAAGGTCACCGCCAGGAACGAGGAGCTGGAGAGCGACCCCGAACTGGTCAACACCGACCCCTACGACGAGGGCTGGTTGATCGAGATCGAACTCGCCAAGGGCACCGACCTCAAGGGCCTGCTGTCCGCCGCCGCCTACGGCGAGTGGATCACCGAGGGCGCCTGATCTGGACGTACCGCAAGGGGCGGGTGGGGGCGCCTCCCGCCCCTACGGGTCGTCCGTACGCCTTTGAAGCCGCGCTCCATGCCGTTGGGCGCTCCATGCCGTTGGGCGCTCTATGTCGTTGGGCGGGCGGCGCGGGCGTGCGCGTCGGCGAGCAGGTCGCGGGCGAGGCCGGTGGTGGCCGGGCCGGGGTTGAGGATGCAGACCCATGCCTGGACGGCGTAGGCGGGGTGCGGCAGCAGCCGGTCGGTGGCGGTGTAGTCGTAGGCGTCGTGGTGCTGCTGGTGGGCGGCGGGCGGGTGGCCGATCAGCTCCTCGAAGGCCCTGCGGCCGACGGAGACGTTGAGCCGGAAGACTCCGGGCCGGTCGAGGTCGGACGCGGTGTCGAAGCCCGCGTAGTCCTTGGTCACCAGCGTCGCGAACGGCATCCGGCGCGGGGACTCGCCGTCCGGGTCGTGGAAGAAGAAGGTGTCGCCCCAGGCGACCTCGGGGGCGCCGCCGGCCGCGTCGGCGGTGACGGCGACGACGCCGGGCAGGCTCCGGGCGTACTCGATGATCCCGTTCTCGGTGGTCAGGTCCATGGCTTCAAGTCTTCCATTCAAGTACCTGTTGGCAGTTGGTGCGGGCAGAACGGCTTCAGCCCGGGGGCTGATGGTCGCTAACCTTCAAATCGGCTGGAAGGTCACAGGAGGAGGAAGCGGTGGCGGAGCAGCAGGGGCCGGGACTCCGACCGGTCGACCTGGCCCGGGCGGCCGGGATCACCACCCAGCAGATCCGCAACTACGCGGATGCCGGGATCCTGCCGCCCGCGCCGCGGACCGCCGCCGGGTACCGGCGCTTCGACGACGGCCACCTGGACGCGCTGCTCGCCTACCGGGCGCTGGCCCGGGGCTGCGGCCCGCAGCGGGCGCGGGCGGTGATGCGGGCGGTGCATGCCGGGGACCGCTCCGGCGCCCTCGCCCTGCTGGACGCCGCCCATGCGGCGCTGCACGGCGAACGGCAGGCGCTCGCCGCCACGAGCACGGCGCTGGAAGCCCTGGCGGACCGGCCGCCGCAGCCGCGGTGCCCGCCGGGGCGTTCCGCGGGCCTGCGGATCGGGGAGGTCGCCGCACTGCTCGGTGTCCGGACGTCCGCCGTGCGCACCTGGGAGGCGGCCGGCCTGCTGGTGCCGGGGCGGGAGCGCGGCACCGGCTACCGCAGTTTCGGCCCGGCCGACGTCCGGGACGCTCAGGTGACCGCGGTGCTGCGGCGGGCGCACCACGGGCTGCCGCAGATCCGGTCGGTCCTCGACGATCTGCGCCGCACCGGCAGTACCGGCGCTCTGCGGGCCGCGGTGGCGCACCGGCACGCCGTCCTCGACGGGCAGGCGGCGGCGCTGCTGGAGGCGGCCGTGCACCTGTCCCGCTGTCTGGGCACCCGCTGTCCGGGCGCCGGCTGTCCGGGCACCCGCTGACCTGCGGGAGCCGCGGCGCAGGTCAGTGCTCGGCGGGCCGGGCCGGGACGCAGTACAGGCCGAGGACGGCGGCGGCCAGGTAGGCGGCGGCGCCCACCGCCATGGCGGTGCGCAGGCCCGCGCCGTAGCCGGCCGCGGTGGCGAGCAGCGTGCCGCCGAGGGCGACGCCCGCCGCGCTGCCGATCTGACGGGTGGTGTTGAACAGGGCGGAGGCGGTGCCCGCGTACGCGGCGGGGGCGGCGGTCATCGCGGTGGTGGTCGTGCCGGTGAGGGCGAAGGAGGTGCCGAAGCCGGCGGCCATCATCGGCAGGACGAGCACCGGGTACGCCGGGTCGGGCCCGGCGGCGGCCCAGCCGGCCAGGCCCGCCGCCGCCAGGAGGAGGCCGGCGACCACCAGCGGGCGGTGGCCCGTCCGGCGGGCCAGCCGGCCGGAGAGGACGGAGGCGAACATGGTCATCGCGACCGCGGGGAAGAGCGCGGCGCCGGTGCGCAGCGCGCTCCAGCCGCGCTGGTGCTGGAAGTCCAGGCTGGCGGTGAACACCATGCCGTAGAACGCGAAGTTGAAGAGCAGACCGATCACCGCGGCGCCGCTCAGGGCGCGCGACCGCAGCAGGCGCAGCGGCAGGACGGGTGCACGGGCCCAGCGTTCGCGGGCCGCGAAGGCGGCCGCGGAGAGCAGTGCCAGGCCGGCCGCGGCCAGCACGGCCGGGTCGGTCCAGCCGCGCCGGCCGGCCTCGTTGAGGGCGGCGGTGAGCAGGGCGACGGTGGCCACGACGGCGCACTGCGCGGGCCAGTCCACCGGGCGGGCGGGGTTGCGCGGCGAGGCGTCGACGTGCCGCAGGGTCAGGGCGAGGCAGGCGGCGCCGACCGGCAGGTTGATCAGGAAGACCCAGCGCCAGCCGACCGAGCTCACCAGGACGCCGCCGAGCAGCGGTCCGGCGGAGGCGGCGATGCCGGCCATGGAGCCCCAGAGTCCGAAGGCGCGGGAGCGGGCGGCGGCCGCGGGGTAGGACTGCTGGAGCAGGGCGAGCGAGCCGGGCACGATGAGCGCGGCGCCGAGGCCCTCGACCAGGCGGGCGGTGACCAGGACGGGGGTGTTCCCGGCGAGTGCGCAGCCGGCCGAGGCGGCGGTGAACACCGTGACGCCGGCGCAGAAGACCCGGCGGTTGCCGAGCCGGTCGCCGAGGGCGCCGCCGGTGAGCAGCAGTCCGGCGAAGACGAGGGTGTACCCGTCGGTGATCCACTGGATGCCGGTGAGCGTGGCGCCGAGCTCCCGGCCGATCACCGGCACGGCGACGTTGATGATCGTCACGTCGAGGATCACCATGAAGTACCCGGCGCACACGGCGAGCAGCGGGGCCCACGAGCGCGGCCCGGCCGTGCCGTTCCGCGCGCCGTCCTCCGTGCGCTCCTGCCGCGGCCGGCCTCCGGGCCTCTCCGTACCCGCCACGCGTGCCTTCCGGCCTCGGACCACCTGGACGCGTGCCACCCTACGGGAGGCCGGGGCGGGTGTCCGTGAGGCGGCGCCGGGCCCGTCGTGGAACGGCGCCGTACGGGGCGTCAGTCCTCCTTGTGGGCCTTGAGCTTGCGCCAGACCGTACCGAGGGCGGCGAGGTCCTGCTGGTCCAGGACGTCGGTGAAGACCGGTGCCAGGCAGGCGCGCCGGGTGGCGTCGGCCTCGGCGAACAGCTCGCGGCCCTGCGGGGTGAGCGCCACCTCGACGGAGCGGGCGTCCCGGGCGGAGGGGGTGCGGGAGACCAGGCCGCGGGCCTGGAGCGCGTCGAGCACCCGGGAGACCTGGCTGCGGCTGAGCATGGTGCTGTTGCCGAGGACGGAGGCGGCGACCGGCTCCTCGCCGTTGGCGAGCCAGAGCATCACCTCGAACCAGGAGACCGGCAGGTCGTGCGCCTTGGTGAGGGCGCGGTCGACGCGCTCGGTCAGTGTGGTGCCGGCCCAGACCAGGCCGTAGAAGGCGTGGTCGGCCTCGGACATCTCCGCCGGGGTGAGCTTCCTGGTCGCCATGGGCGCGATTCTATCGTGCGTGCGTGCACACGCACCTACTTGCGTGTGTGTGCACGCAATGCTTAAGGTGTGTGTGCACACACCGAAGGGATGCTGCGGCTGCCAGGCCGCCCCCCGCTCCGGAAGGAACCCTCACCATGTCCTCCTCCAAGGTCGTCCTGATCACCGGCACCTCCTCCGGCATCGGTCTCGCCGCCGCGGTCGCCGCCGCGCGGGCCGGCTGGCGGACGGTCGCCACCCTGCGCGACCCCGACCGCGCCGACGCGCTGCGCAAGGCCGCCGCCGAGGCCGGTGTCGAGCTGGACGTCCGCCGGCTCGACGTGGTCGACGAGGCCTCCGTCGCCGCCGTGGTCGACGGGGTGGTCGCCGACCACGGCCGCCTCGACGCGGTCGTCAACAACGCGGGCGCCGGGCACCTCGGCACCCTGGAGAACGAGACCGTCGCGGACGTCCGCGCCGTGATGGAGGTCAACTTCTTCGGCGTCCTCAACGTCTCCAAGGCCGCGCTCCCCCACCTGCGGGCCACCGGCGGCCGGCTGATCACCGTCACCAGCGTCGGCGGCGTCATCGGGCAGCCCTTCAACGAGGCGTACTGCGCCGCCAAGTTCGCGGTCGAGGGCTACATGGAGAGCCTCGCCCCGGTCGCCGCCTCGGTCGGCGTGGCCGTGAGCGTCGTCGAGCCGGGCGCCGTCGCCACCGAGTTCGTCAACAACATCGGCCTCGACCTGGAGGCCGAGGTCGCCGCGGCCGGCCCCTACGCCCCCGCCCTCGGCGCCTACCTCGACCGCACCGTGGCACAGTTCCTCAACGGCGCGCAGACCCCGGCCGAGGCCGCCGGGACGGTCATCGAGGCGCTGACCGCCGAGCGCCCGCCGTTCCGCCTGCAGACCTCGGACTGGGCCCGCGGCTTCACCGGCACCAAGCTGACCGACCTGGACGGCTCCGCGGTGCTCGGCATGACCGGCAGCTGGGTGGGCTGACCCGCCCGTCCCCGACGCGCCGCAGCGGCGGACCGCCCCGAGGAGGGGTGGCCCGCCGCTGCGGCGCATCCGCGTTCCGGGGCCGCCGCCGGGCCGCTCAGGCCCAGGGCAGCGCGGCCCTCGTCCGCCAGTAGGCCTCCGCCGGCTCGGCGAGCACCGCGAGCCCGGCCAGGTCGGACGGCACGACGGCGAGCCCGGCGGCCGAGAGGTTGGAGGCCAGCTGCCCGGCGGTGGCCGCACCGGAGAGCACCAGGTCGGCCCAGGGCTGCGCGGCGGCGGCCGCCAGCGCCAGGGCGTCGCAGGAGGCACCGGTACGGGCGGCGAGCTCCCGCAGCGCGGCGGTGTCGGGGCCGGTCGCGTTCCGGTCGGCGAGGCGGCCGTTGGCCATGCCCTCCTTCACCACCACCAGCCAGCCGGCCGCGTGCGCCTCGGCGAGCGCCGGCGCGGCCGAGGTCTCCAGCAGGTTCCAGGTCGACTGGACGGCCGCGAACAGCGGCCGCCCCTCGAACTCCACCGCCAATGCCGCCCGCACCGCCTCCCCCTGGGCCGGCCCGCTGGTGGACAGCCCGACCCGGACGCCCTCCGCGGCGAGCCCCGCCAGGCGCTCGTGCAGCGCCGGGTCGGTCAGCGCCGGGCTGTCGGGCGTCACCGAGTGGACGAGGTACACGTCCGGCAGCCGGCCGAGGGACGCCCGGGTCTCCTCCACCTGCCGGTCGAAGACCGCGACCGCGTGCTCCTTGACCTCGTGGACGGGCACGCCCGAGGCGCGCCAGTCGGCCGTGTAGGTGTAGCCCCACTTGCTGCCCACCACCGATTCGGCCGCCGCCCGCGGCCGGGCGGCCAGCCACCCCCCGAGGAACTCCTCCGCCCGCCCGTAGGAGCGGGCGGTGTCGAAGTACCGGACGCCGGCCGCGAAGGCGGCGTCGAGCAGCGCGTGCGTCCGCTCCCGCAGCGCCTCGACCGTGCGGCCGGCCGGCAGGTCGAGGTCCCGCCCGAGGGTGATGTAGCCGGGGCGGCCCACCGCCGCCGTGCCCAGGCCGAACCGGGCGATCGACGGGCCGGCGGGTCCGGTGGCTGCTGCGGCCGGCATGGCGGGTCCTCTCGGTGGTGCTGGTGCGGCGGGCCGGTGCGCCCCGCCCGCACCAGCACCCTACCGACCGCTCCCGCTCCCGCTCCCCGGCCCGCCGGGCGGGGCCGCCCGCGGGTGCGCCCGGCCCGGGGCGCACCCGGGCGAAAGGACCGTCAGATCGCGTGCGACCCCGGCCCCGGTCGAGGCGTCTTGTCAGGGTGACAGCAGATCGGCCGAGCACGGCGCAGCCCGGGGGAACCACATGCACGAGGCACTCGACTTCGACGAGTTCGCGTCCACACGAGCGCGAAGGCTCTTCCAGGTCGCGTACCTGATGTGCGGTGACTTCCACCAGGCGCAGGACCTCGTCCAGGTCACCTTCGCCAAGCTGTACGCCTCCTGGGGACGGCTCGGGCGCACCGTCCCGGACACCGGCCTCGACGCGTACGCCCGCAAGGTGCTGCTGCGGACCTACCTGTCGCAGCGCCGGCTGCGCCGCTCCGGGGAGATACCCACCGGAGCGGTGCCCGACCTGCCGGACGGCCGCGAGGGCGGGCGGACGGCGGAACTGCGGCTGACGCTGCTGGCCGCGCTGCGGCAACTGCCGCCGCGCAACCGGGCGGCCGTGGTGCTGCGCTACCTGGAGGACCAGAGCCTCGAATCGGTGGCGGAGACGCTCGGCTGCAGCGTCGGCGCCGTCAAGGGGCTGAACACGCGCGGCCTGGCCAAGCTGCGCGAACTACTGGGCGAGGACCGCGAACTGCTGTTCCGGCACTGAGGAACGACGAGCGCACGAGGAGTGCTGAGATGGGTCTTGAGGACGACCTGAACGGGATGTTCGCCGAGAGCGTCCACGAACTGAGCCCGCCGATCGGCGAGATGGTGGCCGAGGGCAAGCGCGCCGGGCGGAAGCGGCTGCGGATCCGGCGGACGCTGCAGGCGGCCGGTGCCGCGGTGGCGGTGGCGGCCGTGGTGACGGCGGTCGCCGTCGCCGGTCCCCGGCCCGGCGCCGCACAGGCGGAGGGGCCCGCGGCGGCCGGCACGGCGCCGCCGTCCGCCGTGGGCCCCTCCGCGGCGGGTCCGTCCGCCGCGAGCCCGTCCGCGGGCAAAGGGCCGGCGGGCGCGGAATCCGGCACGGGCACGGTGTCACCGAGCAAGGGCGCGGTGGCCGAGCCGGGGACGGCGGACCTGACCTGGCAGGCGATGACGGAGATCCTGTCGGACCTGCTGCCGCCCGGCGCCCGGCTGGGCAACCTGAACGCGTTCGGCGTGAAGTACAACACCAAGCCGAACCAGCGTTACATCGAGCTGGAGTACGACGACGGCCACGGGCCCTCCACGGTCATGCTGACGGTGAGCCAGGGCGGGCCGCCGAGCCCGGTCACCTGCGAGACCTGGCAGGGCGGCTCGGACGAGGGCACCCGGAAGAGCGGCTACGAGGCGCCGCTGTGCAGGACCGAGCAGCTGCCGGACGGCGGCCGGCTGCGGATGTTCGTCACCGGCACCGACGTGGCGGGCCTGTACGACGAGATGATGGACCTGACCCGGCCCGACGGCACCACCGTCCAGGTGGTGGCGGCGAACGGCACGCTCGACCAGTACACGGGCCAGAAGGGGGTGCCGATCACGGTGACCCGCGAGCGGCCGCCGCTCGGCCTGGACGGCTGGAAGGCGCTGGTGCAGAGCCCGAGGTGGCAGCTGAAGGTACCGCAGTCGGTGGTGGACTCCGGCCGTGCCTTCGCCGAGTCCGTCACCCGCTTCCCCTGCCCGGACGGTGCCAAGAAGGGCGACTGCACGATCGACTGACCCCCGGCCGGTCCGCCGCTCCGGCGCCCGCCGCGGACCCCGCCGACGAACGCACCACCGTGGCGCCCCCACTCGACCGCCCCTCGCCCTCCTCCGCGCACGCTCCCCGTGTCAGCGCGGCACGAGGACGGCGACGTGCGACCCGAACGCCATCGCCAGCCGTCCGTCCGGGACGGCGGCGAGCGCCTGCACGGGCTCGGGCAGCACGCGGTCGGCACCGGCCCCGCGGCCGGTGCGCGGATCGAGGAACCGCACCGCACATCCCTCGCGAACGGCCGCCACGGGCCGTCCCCCTGCTGCCCCGACCAGCACCGCCGTGGCCGCGGACGGCGCCGCGGATATCTCCGTACGGCCGATCTCCGCCATCCCCGTCAGGTCCCACAGCCGCAGCGTGCCGTCGCGCGCCGTGCTCGCGGCGACCGGTGTCCCGTCGAGCACCGCCGTGGACACCGAGGTCACCCAGTCGGTGTGCCCGGTCAGCGGTCCGCCGATCGGACGGCCGGTGGTCAGGTCCCACACCCGCACCGTCCGGTCCCAGCTGCCGGTGACGGCGACGGCCCGTCCGCCGAGCAGGGTGGTGGCCACGGCCGTGACCCGGCCGGTGTGACCGGTGAGGGGCTCGAACACCGGCTCGCCGGTGGTCAGGTCCCGCACGCCGACGGTGCGGTCGCTGCCTGCGGTGACGAGGACGGGGCGGCCGTCGGCCACCGCCGTGGCCGCGGCCAGCACACGCCCCTGCGCGCTGTCGTAGGGGCGGTGCACCTCCTCGCCGGTGGCCGGGTCGGCGGTGCGCACCGTGCCGTCCGGGGCGATGCGGACCAGCAGGGTGCGGCCTGCCGTCACGGCTGCCGCGAGGACGGCGGCCTCGGTGGGCAGCAGCGCGGCGGCCTGCCGCCCGGTGGCCAGGTCCCAGCTGCGGACGGTGCCGTCGGCAGCCGCGGTGACGGCCACCGGGCGGCCGTCGACCTCGGCGGCGGCGAGGGCGCGGACGGGGGCGGTGTGGTGGCCGTCGTCGGCGCCCTGCGGCGGCGGGCCGGCGAGGTCCCAGGTGCGGAGGGTGCCGTCGTCGCCCGCGGTGACGCAGACCGGCCGGTCGTCGACGACGGCTGCGGCGACGTCCCAGACCTGACCGGCGTGTCCGGTGAGGGGCTCGCCGAGCTGTCGGCCGGTGGTGGTGTCCCACACCCGCACCGTCCGGTCGAGGCCGGTGGTCACCGCGAGGGCGGCGGACGGGGCCGTCACCGTGTCCAGCGCCCACACCCGGTCGGTGTGGCCGGTCAGCCGCGGGCCGGGCGGGGTGGCGTCGGCGTTCGGCCGGGTGGCGACGGTGCCGTCCTCCTCCGCGGTGAGGACGGCCGGCCGGCCGTTGTGTGCGGTGCGGCGGGACACCGCGGGTCTGCCGTCGGACCCGGTCGGGCCGAGGATCGCGAGACCGCCGTTGGTCCGGGCGGAGACCAGCGCCCACAGGTCGGCCGACCCGCCGGAGCCCGGTGCGGGCGCCGGCGTCCGGTGTCCGGCGGGCACGCCGGTGAAGGTCCGCGGTCCGTCGCCGTGCGGCCGGTCGGCCGTCAGGTCCCAGCAGTGCAGCACTCCGTCGGATCCGGCGACCAGCGCGACACGGCGCCCGCCGAGCCGGACGTCGGTGGTCCGGGCGTCGAGCGCGGCACGGCCTGCGGCCGGCACGGCGGTGAGCTCGGGTTCGTCCTGGTGGTCGAGGGTGACCGCGACGGCCCGGCCGTGCGCGACCGTGAGCTCCGACACGCCGTGCAGGGCGCTTCCCCGAGTCCGCGGCAGGTCGGCCTCGGCGAGCGGGAGTCCGCTGTCGAGGTCCCAGAACCGCGGTGTCCCGCCGTCCACGGGCGTCTCGGCCCACGCCGTGCCGTCGGCGTACAGGCGGGCCCGCAGCACCGGCAGGCTCTCGCCGACGGACGTGCCGCCGGTGGGCGGAGCCAAGTCCCGGACCTCGACCGGCCGGTCGCCCGGTGCCGAGACGGCCGTCCGGCGGCCGCCGAGGGTGCAGACCGTCACGACCGCCGGATGGGCGCCGAGCAGACCGCCGGTCACCTCGTCCCAGACCTGCAGGGTCCGCGCCGCGTCCATGGTCAGCAGCACGGCGCGGCCGTCCAGCTCGGCGCGTTCCACCAGGGCGACGACCTCGCCGACCGGGCGGCCCGTCCGCAGGTCGCGGATCGTGACGGCCTCGTCCGTGTCGAGGCCGAGGACCAGCGGGCGGCCGTCGACCTCGGCCACGGCGAGGGCCAGCGCCTCGGCCGTCACCGAGGAGAGCCGGTCGGTGCGGCCGGACGGCCAGGCGTGCACCTGCTGCCCGGTCGCCGTGTCCCAGACCCGGACGGTGGCGTCGCGGCCCGCCGACACCACCACCGGGCGGCCGTCGACCACGGCCACGGCCACCGCCTGCGCCGGGCCGTCGTGGCCGGTGAGGGTCCGCCGCAGGCGGGGGTCCGCGGCGGGTCCGCCCACCCAGGCGGTGTGCCACTCCGGGGCCACGTGCCCGGTCACCTCGCGGGAGTCGTCGGGTGCCGTCGCCGGACCCCGGTCGTCGCCCGTACCGCCGCCCCGCCCCGTGCCGTTCATGACCTGCACCGTAGCCGCCGCCACCCACGACCCGTGCGGGCGGGACGCCCACGGCCCCGCCGCGAGGACGTCAGCCCCAGGCCATCACGTACTCGTGCTCGAACACGGTGTACCCGGCCCGGCCGAAGGCGGCCGCCATCGGCGTGTTGCCGACGTCGGTGGAGGCCCGGACGGTGTCGGCGCCGGCCGCGGCCAGCACCCGGGTGCCCTCGGCAAGGATCTCCTCCGCATGTCCCCGGCCGCGGTGGGCGGGCAGTACGCCGAGGTAGGCGATGATCGGCCGGTAGGCGTTGCGGGCCGCGACCACCAGGCCCACCGGCTCGCCCGTCCCGGCGGACTCGGCGACCCGCCACCACGCGCGCGGGGTGGTGTAGTGCGCGAACTCCTCGTCGTACTGCAGCTGTGCGGCCTCACGGGCCGTCATACGGCGCAGGTCGTCGCGGCTGTGGGCGTCCAGGGTGCCGGTGAGGATCCCGGTGCAGAGGTCGACCACCTCGGCCTCGCCGGCGGCGGGCCGGAAGCGCAGCCGCCCGGTCGGGCCCGGCACGGGGGTGCCGGCGCGCCACTCCAGGCGCAGCCGTTCCACGAACGGCACGGCGCCGAGCCGTTCCACGACCGCGAGCGGGCCGTCGACGGCGGCGCGCACGGCGGGGTCCGCGCGCCAGCCGGCGGGCAGGAACCGGGTGTACTTCGGCGGCACCGCGCCCTCGGGCACGACGACGGCGAGTGCGTGCCGGAGCAGCGCCTCCGCGGTGGCCCGGTGGCGGGGCAGGTGGTCGAGCACGTCCAGCAGCAGCGGCTCGGTGCTGCCTGGCGGGCACCACCAGCCGACGCGGGCGAGCAGCCGCCCGTCGGCGTCCAGCGCCGTCCAGAGCAGCTCCGGACGGCGGCGCCCCGAGGCGAGGTCGCCGGCGATCTCGTGGTTGAACAGGTACGGCAGCCGGTTGAACAGCTGCACCTCGTCCGGCCCGGTGATCGGGCGCAGCACGATGCCGTCGGTGGTGGAGGGGGAAGGCGGTGCGGGTACTGCGGTCAAGGCACGCTCCGTGTGTGGTGCGCCCGGCCGCTCCGGTCAGCGCTGCTGCGCCGTCCGGGAGGGTCCGTGCGCGGTCGTCCTGCTGGTCATCGCCGGCACTCCTCTCACGTCGTCCAGGTGACTTCGCGTCGACCCGGAGTTCTACCCGTCGGAAGCGACGGATGCAAACGATTATTCGCGGGCCCCTCGGCTGCTACCATGTGCGTGCTGCCTTCGGCGCCCGAACTGGGCTTGTCCGGAGGCTTTTTTCATGCCTTCCGACACGCTCGCACCTCCCTCGTCCGCCGTCCCGACCACCTACCGCACGCTGCTGCGCACCGGGCGGTTCGCCGCCCTGTTCACGAGTTTCACGCTGACCGTGGCCGCGAACGCGCTCGCCGGCCTCGCCCTCGGCACCCTCGTCGGCCGGCAGACCGGCTCACCGTTCCTGACGGCGGTCAGCATGTACGGCGCCACGTTCGCGACCGTCCTCGGCGCGTTGACCCTGATGTCGGTCGCCGACGGGCGCCGCCCGCGCCGGACCCTGCTGGTGCTGCACGGCGTGTCGTTGGCGGGCACGGCCGCGCAGGCGGTGCCCGGCCTGCCGCTGGTGGGCCGGTTCGGCGTGCTCGTGGTGCTGGGCTTCGTCCAGTCGCTGGGGACGGCCACCCGGATGGGGCTGCTCGCCGAGGCGGTGCCCGCCGCCGGGTACGCGCCGGCCCGTTCCCTGATGAACATCGCCTCGGGCGGCCTGACCGTGCTCGGCTGCGCCGCGGGCGCCGCGCTGCTGCAGCAGGTGGACCCGCAGCGGGTGCTCGCCGTGGCGGCCGGACTGAGCGCGCTGTCGCTGCTCGTGGTGGCGGCCGGTGTCCGGGAGCGCCCGATCGGCCCGGTGCGCAGGCCGGGCCTGCGCAGCACCTGGGCGACCAACGCACTGCTCTTCGCCGACCCGGGCCGACGGGCGCTGCTGCTGAACCTGTGGGTGCCGAACGGACTGGTGGTCGGCTGCGAGGCGCTGTTCGTGCCGTTCGCCCCGGAGCGTGCCGGTGTCCTGCTGGCCGCCGCCTCGGCGGGCATGATGGCCGGCGACCTGGTGGTGGGGCGGCTCGTCCCGGCCGCGGTGCGCCACCGGCTGGCGTTCCGGCTGCGGTTGCTGCTCGCGGTGCCGTTCCTGCTGTTCGCGCTCCGACCGCCGACGGCCGTGCTGGTGGTGGCCGTGTTCGCGGCGGGCGCCGGGTTCGCCGCGACGCTGCCGCTGCAGGAGCGGCTGTTGGCGCTGTCGCCGGGTCATGTCCGTGGCCAGGTGCAGGGGGTGGAGTCGGCCGGCCGAATGACCTGGCAGGGCATCGGCGCCGCGCTCGCCGGCGGGACGGCCCAGGTCCTCGGCACCGGGACGGCGATCACCCTGCTGGCCGCGGTCTCCGTCGCGGTCACGGTGCTCTCCCGGCCGGCCGTCGCCCGGGCGGGACGCGCGGCGGGCGACGGGGGCGTGTCGTAGCGGCCGCGGGGGCACGGTCGGCGGCGAGGATGGGCCGGACCGGCGAGGGAGGCTGCGGTGCGGGCGAGGAAGCTGCGGAGGTTCGAGGCGCGTGCCGCGGACCGGTTGATCTTCTTCTCGGACGCCGTGGTGGCGATCGCCATCACCCTGCTGGCGCTCGAACTGCCGGTGCCGGAGGGGCCGACGGTCGCCGCGTTGCGCTCCGCCGTCCACGAGGATCTCGGCCACTACACGGCCTTCCTGATCAGCTTCGCCGTGATCGCGGCCGCCTGGGGCCAGCACAACCGGGCCTTCCGCTACACCGAGCGCGCCGACGACCGGCTGTGGACCCTCAACGCCTGCTGGCTGCTCACGATCGTGCTCAACCCCTTCGCGACCAAGCTGCTCACCACCGAGGGGGAGGACACCGACACCGTCGGCCTGCGGTTCGGGTTCTACGCCCTGCTGCAGTGTCTGGCGCACGCCTCGGTGATCGCGATGGAGCGCCGGATGACGGCGCAGCAGCTCCGTGACCGCGACGTCCCGCCCGAGCTGGTCGCCGCCGGGGACCCGGTGCTCTACGGGCTGCTGCTGGGCTTCGGCCTGTCCGTTCCGCTGTTCTTCGCGACTCAGTACGCCTGGATCCTCTGGATCGTCGTCCCCGTCGGGGCCGGGCAGCTCTCCCGGTACCGCGCCCGGACGGCCGCCGCCGACTGACCGGGCGCCGCCGCCCGCTGCCGGAACGGCGCCTGCCGGGAAGGTGCCCGGAGTCGGGAAGGGTGCCCGGAGCCGGGACGGTCCGCCGTACGCCGCGAGGTGGAGGCCGCACGGCTCAGGGATTGGTCTCCGGGCGTATGCGGGCGCGACCTCCGAGCGATGCGGCGGCGGGCTCCGCCCGGCCAGCATGGCCGGGTGATCGAGGACATGACGTGGTTTCGGATGACCGTGCCGGAGCTCCTGGCGGTGCTGGGGGCCGTGGCGTTGGTGCTGGCGCGGTGGCTGCCGCCGGCGGCCCGGCGGGTGACGGTGGCGGCCGGCGGCGGCGCCGTCCTGGTGGGTGGCGCCGCAGCGGCGCTGACCGGTGGACTCCGCTGGCAGCTGGCGCCGGTGTTCGCCACCGCGGTGCTGGTCGCGCCGTTCGCCGTCGCCCCGCTGCTGCCGCGGCCGGGCCGCACGCCGCGCCGGGCTCGCCGGTGGCTCGCGGTGCCGGCCTCGGCGGTCTGCCTGTTGCTGGTCGCGGCGGGCCCGGCGGCGGCCTGGGTCTTCCCGGTACCGGAGTTCCCGCGGCCGACCGGCCCGTACGCGGTGGGCACCCGGGTGGTGGAGTGGTCGGACGGGCAGCGTCCCGAGCCTGCCACCGACGACCCCGACGACCGGCGCACCGTGGTCGTCCAGCTCTGGTACCCGGCCGAGCCGGCCGCCGGGGCAACTCGCGCCCGCTACCTGGGGCGGACGGCGCAGGAGTCCCGGACGGTCGCCGACGCCCTGGCCGGGTACGCCGGACTCCCGGGCCTCCTGCTCGACGGGCCTGCGCGCGCCCGGACCCGGGCGGTGCCCGACGCCGCGGTGGCCGCCCGCGGCGGGCGGTTCCCCGTGGTGCTGTTCTCGCCCGGCCTGGGCGGCGTGCGCGGCCAGAACACCGCCTGGGCGGAGGAACTTGCCAGTCACGGCTACGTGGTGGCCGGTCTCGACCACCCCTACGACTCCGCCGCCGTGGTGCTGTCCGACGGCCGGACGGTCCGCACCCGGGTGACGGCCACCGGCGACCGGGCCGAGGACGAGCGGCGGGCGGTCGGCTGGAAGGAGGTCCGGGCCGCCGATCTCGGCTTCGTCCTCGGCCGGCTGCAGCGGATCGGGCGCGGACAGGACGCGGACCCGCTGGCCGGCCGCCTCGACACCGAGCGGGTCGCGGCGGCGGGCCACTCGCTCGGCGGGGCCGCCGCGCTGCTGGCCGCCCGCCGGGACGCGGGCTTCGCCGCCGCGATCGACCTGGACGGTGCCCCGCACGACGCCGACCCGCAGCCCCTCCACCGGCCGGTCCTCGCCCTCACCCAGGAGATCGGGCCGCAGACCGATCCGGACTACCTGCCCGCGCTGGAGAGGGTCCTCGATCGCGACACCGCGGTGTCCTACCGGCTCACCGTGCCCGGCACCGCGCACCTCACCTTCACCGACGCGCCGCTCTACCTGCCGCCGGTGCCGTCCCTGGTCGGCACCCTCGACCGCGCCGACGGCCCCCGGCTGACCGCGGCCGCGTGCCTGGCCTTCCTGGACGCCGTCCTGCGCGACCGGCCGGGCGACCCGGCGGCGGCCCTCGCCCCGCTCGGCGAGCTCACCGTCCACCACGGGCAGGGACCGGGCTGACCGGCGGGGCGGCCGGCGGACGGACCGTCACGCGCACCGCGCGGCAGTACGGTTCGCCGGCCTCCGGCGAGCCGGTCCGACGGGGCCCGTCCGAGGTGCCCGGCGGGGCTTGAACCTCCCGCGACGAGAGGTTCTACCGTGGCGGTCGTGATCGGGAGGGACGACCCCGCCGGGCGGCGGTGGAGCATCGGCGAGCTGGCGCGGGCCACCGGCGTGACCGTGCGGACGCTGCACCACTACGACGACATCGGCCTGCTGCGGGCGAGCGGGCGCACCGCCTCGGGGCACCGCCGCTACCGCGGACGACCTGCACCGCCTCTACCGGGTGCGGGCGCTGCGGGCACTCGGCCTGTCGCTGGAGGAGATCGCCGCCGCGGTCGAAGGCCCGCCGGCCGACCTGGCGGCGATGCGCGACCTGCTGGGCACCCAGCTGGCCGCGCTCCGGCGCCGGGCCGAGCGGATCGGGCGGCTCACCGAGCAGGTCGAGGGCCTGTTGCGGCAGCTCGACCGGGAGTCGATGCCCGATCCGGACCGATTCATGACGGCCTTGGAGATGATCTCGGTGCTCGACCAGTACCCCACCCCGCAACAGCAGGAGCAGTTGGCCCGCCGCAGGGCCGAACTCGGGCCCGAGGCCGTGGAGGCGGCGCGGACCAGGTTCGCGGCCCTCATCGAGGAGCTCCTCGCCCACGTCGGGGCCGGCACGCCCGTCGACGACCCGCGCGTGCAGGAGCTCGCCCGCGGCTGGGACGAGTTGGGGGCGGCGTTCCACAGCGGCGAGGAGACCAAGCGGGCCGCCCGGCGGCTCCGGCAGGACCGCGGTGCCGAGCTGAGCAGCAGCCTGCCCTGGCCCGCGGAACGCACGGCCGCACTGGTCGACCACCTCGAACGGGCCCGGCGGGCCCGCTGACACCGGCGGTGCGCCGACCCGGAAATGGGGCGACCGGCGCACCGCCGTCCTGGCATCCTGGGCGTGTGGAGAGAGCGGAGATCCGGATCGAGTTCGTCCCCGAGCTGCACGTCTTCGTGAACGCGCGCAGGCGGGACGGCCGGTCGGCGGTGACGACCGACGGCAGTTCGACCCTCGGGCACGTGGTGGAGTCGCTCGGCGTCCCACTGACCGAGGTGGGCGGCCTCGTCGTGGACGGTGCGGCCGCGGACGCCTCCCACGTGCCCGCGGCGGGCGAGGAGGTGGCCGTGCTCGCCGTCGCCCGGCCGCAGCGGCTCGCCGGGCCGCCGCGCTTCCTGCTCGACGTCCACCTGGGCACCCTGGCCCGCCGGCTGCGGCTGCTCGGGGTGGACGCCGCCTACGAGAGCACCGACATCGGCGACCCGGCGCTGGCGGCCCGCTCGGCCGCCGAGCAGCGCGTGCTGCTCTCCCGGGACCGCGGGCTGCTGCACCGCCGGGAGCTGTGGGCCGGCGCCTACGTGTACAGCCACCGCCCCGCCGACCAACTGCGGGACGTGCTCTCCCGGTTCGCTCCCCCGCTGGCCCCGTGGACGCGCTGCACCGCCTGCAACGGGACGCTGCGCGAGGCCGACAAGACCTCGGTGCGCGCGCACCTGGAGCACGGCACCGAGCGTTCGTACGACGTCTTCGCCCAGTGCACGGCCTGCGACCAGGTGTACTGGCGCGGCGCCCACCACGAGCAGCTGAGCGGCATCGTCACCGAGGCGGTGGCGGAGTTCGGCGACGGAACGGCGCCCACCGCTGCTCCGTCCGGGCCGCTGCACACCTCGGTGGCCGCGCAGCGCCGGCGCCCGGACGGGGCAGCGGTGGGCGCCGGACCGGCCTGAGCGGGGTCCGCCGGGCAGCGCACCCGGTCGCCGTCCGACCGGTCCTCAGGCCGGCGGCAGGCAGGCGTCCCGGAGGCGGTGGAGGGTGGTGCGCATCCCCGCCCGGTTGCGCTCCGCGCGCTGCGCGGCGGGCGTGCCGGAGAAGACCAGCCCGAGGGTCTCCGCCACGAACGCCCCCGCACCGCCGCGCCGCCGGTCGATCCAGTACTCGGTGACCAGCGTGCCGTCGCCCTGCGCTTCGAGGCGGTAACCCCAGCGGGCCACCGGCAGGCCGAAGGTGGTGACGTCGAAGGCGAACTCGCGCTCCGGCTCGGCGACGACGATCCGGCAGGTCGTGAACCAGACCCAGCCGGCCCGCCGGTTGAAACCGACGAAGTTCCGGCCGCGCCGCCAGACACCCACCACCTCGGGGCTGAACTCCTTCATCCGGCGCACGTCGGCGAGCAACGCGTACACCGCGTCCGGCGGGACGGCGGGGAACTCCAACGACTCCTCGACGGTCCAGATCCGCGCGGCACCCATCGGCCGGTCTCCTCCCCCTGCGGTGTGCGCGAGGCGGCCACCGCCCCGCGGGCAGCACGATACGCGCGGCCGCCGGACGGCGGTACCCGCCCCCGAGCCGCATCCGGGCTGCGCAGTTCCCCCGCGCCCCTGGTCGGTCCGGCCCGACCCGTCGCTGAGCCGCAGCGGACTGCAGGGCGGCGGGGGGTGGCACAGACTGAGGGTGGATCCCGCCGTAGTGGGGCGGGCGGTCGGGCCGTACGGCACGGCCCTGGCGGGATTGGAGCAACCGTGCTTCTCGGACTCGCCACCGCGCTCGCGGCGGCCGTGTGCTTCGGCTTCGCCTGCGTGTTCCAGGCCCGCGGCGCGCGGGCCGCGCCGACCGCGGACCGGGTGCGGCCGGGTCTGCTCGTCCGGCTCGCCCGTTCGGGCCCGTTCCTGCTGGGCACCGGGCTCGATGTCGCCGGTTTCGCGCTGAGCATCGTCGCCCTGCGCACCATGCCCCTCTTCTTCGTGCAGGCGGTGACCAACGCCGGGCTCGCCGTCACGGCGGGCGCCGCCGTCTGGCTGCTGGGCGCCCGGCTGCACCGGAGCGACCCGGCCGGGATCGCGGCGGTCGTCGCGGGGCTGACGCTGCTGGCCTTCGCGTCCGGCCCGGACGGCCGCAACCACGCCGGTCCGGTCTTCCACGCGGCGCTGCTCGCCGCGACGATCGCGATGCTGCTGCTCACCGTCCTGCTGGCGCGGCGCCGGGGCACCGCGGCGGCGGCCGCGCTGGGTGTGCTGAGCGGTGTCGGTTTCGGCATCACCAGTCTGGCGGTGCGCGTGCTCGACGTGTCGGGCCCGGCCGCGGTGCTCGCGGATCCGGCGACGTACGCGCTGGTCCTCGGCGGGCTCGGCGGTTACCTGGCGTTCGCGCTGGCGCTGCAGCGCGGCAGTGTGACGGCGGCGACCGCCGCGGGCACGGTCGCGGAGACCTTCGGCCCGGCGCTGGTCGGGGTGCTCGCGCTCGGCGACCAGGCCCGGCCGGGGGCCGGCTGGGCCGCGCTGCTCGGCTTCACCGCCGCGGTCGGCGGCACCGTCGTCCTCGCCCGGTTCGGCGACGTCGAGGCGCCGCCCGACGCCCCGGACCCACCGGCCACCGACCCGCCGACGACGGACGCCCCGCCGACGGACCTGCCGGCCACCACCACCCTCCCCCGCACCGCAGACAGGTGACCCAGGTGAGCATCGACGACAGCACCGAGACCTTCTCCGCCCCGGCGGCGTCCGCCGACGGACGTGCCGCCCGGCCGGTCCGGCCGGTCGCCCTGATCACCGGCGCGTCCTCCGGGATCGGCGCGGCCACGGCCGACCGGCTGCACGCCATGGGGTGGTCGCTGCTGCTCTCCGGGACCGACGCCGGCCGGCTGCACACGGTCGCGGCGCGGACCGGCGGCCGGGTCCTGGCCGAGGACCTCAACGCCGCCGAGGGGCCCGGCCGGCTCGCCGAACGGGCCCTGGCCACGGCCGGCCGGGTGGACGCCCTCGTGGCCAGCGCCGGGATCGGCTGGCGCGGGCCGTTCTCCGCGATGCCGCCGGAGGTCCTCGCCGAGATGGTGACGGTCGACCTCGCGGCGCCGCTGCAGCTGTCCCGTGCCCTGCTGCCCGGCATGCTGGAACGCGGCCGCGGCCGGATCGTCCTGCTCGGGTCGATGGCCGGACAGGTCGGCGTGGGCGGCGAGGCCGCGTACGCCGCGGTGAAGGGCGGGCTGTCGCTGTTCGCCGAGAGCCTCTGGTACGAGCTTCGGGGCACCGGCGTCGGGGTCCGGATCATCCTGCCCGGCGTGGTCGACACCCCGTTCTTCGCCCGCCGCGGCACCCCGTTCCACCGCACCCGGCCCCGCCCGCTGCCGCCGGAGTCCATCGCGGACTCCATCGCCCGCACCATCACCGGCAACCGCAGCCGGGTGTTCGCCCCGCACTGGCTGGCACTGCCGGCCCGGCTGCACGGCGCCGCCCCGGGCGTGTTCCGGCGGCTGGCGGACCGGTTCGCGTGAGGGGCCCGGCGCGCATGGCGGCCGCGGTCGGTGCCACGGCCGTCGGCGTCGGGGTGCTGCACCTGGCGCCCGCGGTGACCCGGCTGCCGGCGGTCGGCCGCCTCGCCACCCGGCGCACCGCCGGCCACGGCGCCGCCGGGCACGTCGCGCTGACCTTCGACGACGGACCCGACCCGGCGAGCACGCCGGACTTCCTGGCGGCGCTGGACGCGCTCGGGGTGCGGGCGACCTTCTTCGTCCTCGGCAGCATGCTGGAGCGCTCCCCCGACCTCGGCCGCGAGCTCGTCCGCCGCGGCCACGAGGTCGGCGTGCACGGCTGGCACCACCGGCGTCCCCTCTACCCGCGGCCCGGCCGTGACCTCGCCGAACTGCGGGCCGCCGCCGCGGCCGTCACCGAGGTCTGCGGGGTCCCGCCCCGCTGGTACCGGCCGCCGTACGGGGTGCTGAGTTCGGGGCTCGCCGCCGCCGCGCACCGGCTGGGCCTGCGCACCGTGCTGTGGACGGCCTGCGGCCGGGACTGGACCGCCCACGCCTCCCCCGACTCGGTGTACCGCTCGCTCCGGCCCGGTCTGCGCGGCGGGGCGACGGTGCTGCTGCACGACTCGGACTGCACCTCCGCGCCGGGCTCCTGGCGGTCCGCGCTCGGCGCGCTGCCGGCCGTCGCCGACCGCTGCGCCGCCCTGGGCCTGGCCCTCGGTCCGCTGCGCGACCACGGGCTCGCCGCCTGAGCCGGGGCGGCCGGCGGTCAGGCCGCGGTCGCCAGGCCCACCCGGACGAGGGCGGCCTCGAAGGCGGTGCGCCAGGCGTCCGGGGTGGCGCTGGGGGAGGGCGCGGGGGCCGGGCGGCGGAGGGCGGCGAGGGCGTTGCGGGCGATCTCGTCGGGGCGGGCGGAGGTGACGTCGGCGTGGCCGAGCTCCAGTTCGTGCTGGAGGTTGTCGCGGCCGTGGCCCTGCACGGTGTCGAGCAGCAGCAGGCGGCGGCCGAGGGCGCGGGCCTCGCTGCAGGTGTCGCCGGAGCTGGTGACGACCAGGTCGGCGGCGGCCATCAGGGCGGGGATGCGGTCCGTCCAGCCGAAGGCGTGCACCCGGGGCTGCCGTTCCTCGGCGGCGCGCAGGCGGCGTTCCAGCGGGGGGTTGCGGCCGGCCACGGCGAGGACGTGCGGCCCGGCGTCGGCGATCGCCGCGGCGGTGCGGGCGAGCGGGCCGAGCCCCCAGGAGCCGGACATCAGCAGCACGCACGGCGCGCCCTCCGGGACGCCGAGCCCGGCGCGCGCCTCGGCGCGGCCGGGCGGCCGGTAGAACGGTTTGCGCAGCGGCGGCGGCACCACGGCGGTCGGTGCGTCGGGGCGGTAGCGGCGGACGGCGCAGGCCGCGACCTCGGAGGTGACCAGGAAGAGGTCGGTGCCGTCCTGGACCCACAGGCGGTGCGGGGTGACGTCGGTGCAGAACACGAAGTGCCGCATCCCGGGCCGTCCGGCGCGCAGGTCGTTGACGGCGGAGGTGGCGGTGGCGAAGACGGAGACCACCAGGTCGGGCCGGTGCCGGTCGAGGAGCATCCGGACCTGGCGGGTGAGGCGGGTGCGGGCGGCGGAGTCGGCGAGCAGGGCGAGCCGGCTGCCGGGGCGCAGGGCGGCGAAGTGGAAGGCGTCGTAGAGGCCGGGCAGGTCGTGCATGCGGCGGAAGACGGCTTCGCCGGCCCGGCCGGCGGTGCTGCCGAGGAGTGCCATGGCGTCGACGGTGCTGGTGGTCCAGCCGCGGGCGCGCAGGGTGTCGGCGCACGCCTCGGCCATGACGTCGTGGCCCTGGCCGATCGATCCGGAGATCAGCAGTGCGGTGGGCACGGTCGGCTCCGACCGGTTCAGCGGCCGGGCCGCGGCGGGGCGGGCGGGTCGTCCTGGGCACGGTGCCAGTCGACGTACCGGCTGACGCCGTCGGTGAAGCTGGTCTGCGGGGACCAGCCGAGCAGCCGCTTGGCACGGGCGGCGGAGATCCGGCGGGGGGTGTAGTCGGCGGGCCGGGCCTCGATGTGCTCGATGGCGACGGGGCCGAGCAGGCGGTCGACGGTGTCGGCGATCTGCCGGATCGAGACGGCGGTGGGGCCCTCCAGGGCGAAGGTCTCGTCCTGGGCGTCCGGGGAGAGGGCGTGCACGTGGGCGTCGGCGAGGTCCTCGACGTAGACGAAGTTGCGGGTCTGGCGGCCGTCGCCGGCGATGGTGATGGGGTCGTGCCGCAGGGCGGCCTTGACGAAGCGGGCGACGACGAGTTCGTCGCGCATCCGCGGCCCGTAGGGGATGCCGTAGCGGAGGATGGTGAAGTGCCGGCCGTACAGCTCGCGGTAGCTGTGGACGAGCATCTCGGCGGCGAGCTTGCTGGCGACGTAGAGGTGGCCGCTGCGTTCGAGGTCGACGGGGACGTGTTCGTCGAGTTCGCCGCCGTCGGGTCCGGGTTCGGTCTGGGCGGCGCCGTAGACCCAGACGGTGCTGGCGAGGACGGTGCGGCTGAGTCCGGCGAGGCGGGCGGCCTCCAGGACGGTCGCGGTGCCGTCGATGTTGACCCGGACGGCGCGAACGGGGTCGGCGGCGACCTTCTCGACGTCGGCCATGGCCGCGAGGTGGAAGACCACCTCGGCGCCGTTGAGGGCGGCGGTCAGGGCGGGCAGGTCGAGGACGTCGACCCGGGCGTGCTCGGCGGCGGGGTTGAGGTACTGGTCGGTGGTGTCCAGGACGAGCACGTCGTGGCCGGCGGTGACGAGCCGGTCGACGACGTGGGAGCCGATGAATCCACAGCCCCCGGTGACGGCTACGCGCATGGTGCCTCCTCCTTCATCGGGCCAGTCGGCGGTGGACGGCCGTGACGGCTTCGATCACCCGGGCGGTCTCGTCCTCGGTCATGTCGGAGTGGACGGGCAGGCAGATCTGGCGGGCGCAGACGTCCTCGGCGACCGGCAGCGGCGGGCCCTGGTAGGGGCCGAAGACGGGCTGGCGGTGCAGCGGCAGGTCGTAGACCTCGCCGGCGAGGCGGACGCCGAAGCCGTCGTGGACCTCGCGCTTGAAGCGGGCCCGGTCGGTGCCGGGCGGCAGCAGGGCGATGTACTTGTAGATGTTGCTGCGACAGCCGGGGGGTTCGGGCAGGGCGTCGAGGCCGGGGACTCCGGCCAGGGCGGCGTCGTAGCGGCGGGCGACCTCGCGGCGGGCCTCGACGAACTCCTTGAGGCGGCGCAGGTGGATCGTGCCGACGGCGGCGTTCAGCTCGCTGAGGCGCCAGGCGTAGCCCTGCCGGACGTGGTGGTTGGTGGTGAAGGAGCCCTTGCCCTGGTCGCGGTAGATCCGGGCCTCGTCGCGGACCTCGGACGAGCCGGTGAGGATCATGCCGCCCTCGCCGCTGGTGACGACCTTGGTCGGGTAGAAGGAGAAGGCTCCGCCGAGTCCGAAGCCGCCGGCGGCGCGGCCGTCGTAGCTGCTGCCGTGGGCGTGGGCGGCGTCCTCGACCAGGGCGATGCCGCGGGCGTCGCACAGGGCGCGCAGGGCGTCCGCCTCCGGGGTGATCAGGCCGCCGATGTGGACGAGGACGACGGCCGCGGTGTCCGGGGTGAGGGCGGCCTCCAGCGTGGCGGGGCTGAGGGCGAGGGTGGCGGGGTCGACGTCGGCCATCACGGGGTTGCCACCCGCGTGCAGGACGGCGGCGCCGGTGGCGTAGAAGGTGACGGCGGGGACGACGACGTCGCGGCCGCGGACACCGACGGTGCGCAGCAGCACCTCGAGGGCGGCGGTGCCGCTGGAGACGGCGACCGCGTGGGCGGCGCCGTGCTCGGCCGCGAAGGCCTCCTCGAACCGCTCCGTCCAGGGGCCGAGCGTCAGCGCGCCGGTGGCGAGGATCTCCTCGACCGCCTCGGCGACCGCCGCCTGGTCGGCCTCGTCGAACACGATGCGAGCCGCGGGTACCCCCACGTGACACCTCCAGCAGCCTGACGGGCAGCAGCCTGCCCGTCTTGGTCAGGGCATCTCAGGCTAAATCCGGCACAGCGGACAGGAGCCACCGGAGCGGGCCGGCCGGGCCGCGGCGCGCGGCCCGTGCCCGGGCGAACACCGGGACGGCGGACGGTCGGGCCGCCCGCGGCGGAGTGGTCGAGGTGCACGCCGGCGGTTCGTCCACCCGGGTGGCCGGGGTACCGCAGGGGGGTACCCCGGCGCGCCCGCAAGGGGTGCGAAGGCTGCGGCGGCCCGGGCCGCGGCGGGGCCGCCGATCAGGCGAGGCAGCGCAGCGGGGCTCCGCCGTTGCAGGCGATCATGTCGCGGAGCACGGGCGGGATCGCCAGGCGCTCGCCGCGGACGCCGCCGGCGAGGTCGTGGTAGGCGCGGTGCAGGTTGGCCACCAGCCGCTCCGACTCGGGCAGGTCGGCGAACTCGCCGAGGTCGGCGTCCTGGGCGACCTGCAGCGGGGTGAGCCCGGCGGCCCGGCCCTCCTGGGCGAGCCGCAGGACGAGGCGCAGGTAGCGGAGGTTGGTGGCGATGACGGAGGCGTCCTGGACGGGGCCGTGGCCGCTGACGACCACGGCGGGGTCGAGCGCGGCGAGTTGCTCCAGGGTCTCGATGCAGCCGGTCACCGAGCCCATCATCACGAAGGGGGTCGTCCCGCTGAAGGTGAGGTCGCCGGCGAACAGCACCCGCGTGTCGGGCAGCCAGACCACGAGGTCGCCGGTGGTGTGGGCGGGGCCGTAGTGGACGAGTTCCACCGGACGGTCGTCGAGGTGGAGGGTGAGCCGGTCCCGGAAGGTCACGTCGGGCTCCATCGGCCGCACGGCGCCCCACTGCACCTCGGGCCAGATCACCGGCAGGTTGAGGCCGTCGAGCAGGTTGGCGGAGCGCGCCTCCTCGTGGGCGATGACGGTGGCCTGCGGCGTGAACAGGCTGGCCCCGTAGTGGTGGTCGCCGTGGTGGTGGGTGATGACGACCCGGGTGACGGGGTGCGGGGTGAGCTCGGCCACCGCGGCCTTGAGGCCGAGGGCGCGGCGCTCGGTCGCGGTGCAGTCGACGAGGGTGGTGGAGCGGCGTCCGGCGAGCACGCCGGCGTTGCTGACGCACCATCCGCTGTGCGACTGGAGGTAGACGTGGACGCCGTCCTCGATCTCCACGAGGCGTACGGTGTCCTGGGACAGGTCGTGCGGTGCGTGCGGCATGGGCCCCCCGGCTGGCTGGCCGCCGCTGCCGGTCGGTCGCGGCGGCGATCAAACGTTGACCGGCCATTGTGTCCGCGCCCGCACTGCATCAAGCTATGACCTGCATCACAGCTTGTCGGATCATATGATTTATCGGTCGTCCTCAAAGGACGGCCCCCGGCGGCCGGTCCGGCTCAGCAGGAGCCCTCCGCCGCGGCGGCCTCCGCGACCCGGTCGCCCACCCAGGCCAGGAAGGCCCGCACATCGGCCGCAGGCAGCGGGCGGGCCTCGGTGCGGGGCCGGTCGAAACTCTCCAGCGCCGCACCGACCAGCGCACGGAAGCCCTCCTCGGCCGCGGCGACCTCCCGCCCGGCCCGGCGCTTGGACAGCCAGTGTCCGGTCCGGCAGAACTCCGCGGCGCGGCAGCCGTTCAGCACCCGGTTGTCCGCCAAGTGGCCCTCGCCCTCGGCGTGTTCACGCACCGAGGCGGCGAGCGCGGCGAGCACCTCGGCCCGCGCCGGAGCGGCGATCGCCTCCGCTGCCGGTCGGCCGAACAGCGCCAGGCCCGACCCGTGGGCGACGGCACGGTCGACGGTGTACCAGAACGCCGTCGCCCCGGCGGGGTCGAAGCTCGCCCGGTCGGGCAGCAGCGGGCCGGTGTTGAGGTCCAGCAGGTACCCGGCCCCGCCGGACGGCCGGCGCACGGAGTCCTCGCCGTAGACCACCAGTTCCAGCCCGGCCGCCGGACACCGCAGCCCCGGGTGCGACAGCACGGCGGCCAGCTCCCGCAGCGCCGCGGCCGGCAGCGCGGGATCCACCACCACGGCGACGTCCACGTCGCTGCGCCCGCGCCGGTAGTCCCCGAGCGCGACCGACCCGACCGCGTACACGCCGATCAGCCGCGGCCCGCACACCGCCCGGGTGCGGCGCACCAGTTCGTCGAGGTAGGGCCGCAGCTCGGCCGGGACACCCCGGCCGTCGGAAGGATCGGTCATCCGCCCAGTCTCCCCCCGCCGGGACTGGTCCGAGGGCACCGGGGAGGTCACGTCAGGGGCGCGTGGGGCCACCTGGTGTGATCACCCACGCGCCTTGAGACGCGTCCTACCGCCCGGCCTCGGCGGCCAGGCGGTCGCCGAGGGCGGCGAGGACTCCGGCGGCCTCCGGCAGTCCGGCGCGTTCGCAGCGGCGGACGCCCTCGGCCAGCCGGGCGCGGGCGGCGTCGGTGCGGCCGAGGCTGCGGCCCTCGATCAGGGCTGCCATCCGCAGGGCCTCGGCGCGCGGCTCCTCGCCGTCCGCGCCACCGGCCTCGTGGGCGGCGACGGCCGCCTCCGCGGCGGCCAGACCCTCCTCGGCCCGGTCGGTGAAGGCGTAGCAGCGGGCCCGCTCGTAGTGGCCCTGGCCGCGCTGGTACCAGGAGGTGACGGGGTGGCCGTCGGCCTCGGTGAGCGCGACGACCTCGTCGGCCTCGTCGAGCCGGGCCAGCGCCTCGTCCAGGCCCTCCTCGCCGCGGGCCTGCACGGTGAGCCGGGCCAGCTGCTGCAGCATGCCGCAGACCTGGTCGGCGCGGGGTGCGACCGCGTGCGCGGCGAGAGCGCGGGTGCGGGCGGTGTCGGCGGCCTCCCAGCGGCCGGCCTCGGCGAGGGCGACGGTGGCCTCGCAGGCGACCATGGTGTGGATGTCCTGGCCGTCCTCCCAGCCGGCGGCCTCGTCGGCGAGCAGCAGGTAGTGCTCGGCGGCCTCCCGGTACTCCTCCAGTCCGAGCAGGCCGCGGGCCAGGTCGAGCCGGACCTGCGCCCGGGCCCGCCCGTCGAAGCCGTCCGCGCCGGTCTCCAGCAGCAGCGACTCCAGGACGGCGACCGCGTCGCCGGGCCGGCCGCTGTCGCGCAGCACCGAGGCGAGCTGCATCCGGGCGCCCGCCGCGTCCTCCGCCTTGCCGGCGCGGTCGAAGCGGTCGGCGGCCTCGGTGAGCGCGCGGACGGCGCCGGCCGCGTCGCCGGTGTGCTCGCAGGCGTGGCCGAGCATCGCGTAGGTCGGGCCGTACGGGAAGGAGGTGTCGTGCCAGCGGACGGCCTCGGCGACCGCCCGCTGCAGGACCTCGGCCGCGCGGGCGTGCTCGCCGGTCATCAGCTCGATCTGGCCGAGCAGGCCGAGCGGGCGGGGGGTGCGCCAGGACAGCCCACCGCGCTCCAACTGCTCGATCGAGGTCTCCAGTCCCTCGCGCGCCTCGGCCATCCGGCCCTGCCGGGCGGCGATGTCGGCGGCGTACTGGCGGGCGGCGGCGATGCGCAGCGGCAGGCCGAGTTCGGTGGCCCCGGTGCGGTAGGCGTCGAGCAGCCGGCCGAAGCGGGCGGCCACCTCGGTGGGCGGTTCCGGCAGGGCGGCGACCAGTTCCTGGTAGGCGGCGAAGGTGAGGCTGTGCACCACGGCCAGCCGGTCCTCGGCGGCGTCCCCGCCCTGTCCCTCGCCGGTTCGCGGGGCCGCGGCGGCGAGTTCGTCGGCGCGGCGCAGTGCCTCGTCGAGCGCGGGCCAGTCGGGGGCGGCGCCGTCCTCCTCGCCGAGGTGGGCGACGGCGGCGCGGGTGCGCATCACCAGGGCGCGGATCGGCAGTCCGGCGCTCTCGTACAGCTCGGCGGCGGTGAGCAGTTCGGTGCGGGCGGTCTGCCAGTCGTCGGCCTCGAAGGCGTGCTGGGCGCGGTGGTCGGCGAGGTTGCCCTGCAGCCGTTCCGCGGGGCCGAGTTCCGGGTGGTCGGGGTGGACGTGGTCGTCGGTGGCGACGACGGTGGTGATCCGGGCCCACAGCGCGTCGGCGTCGGGGTGGTCGGTCCGGTCGAGTTCGCGGGCGCGCAGCACCAGGGCGACGAAGTCCTCGGGGACGGGCTCGGCCGTGGACCGGACCACCGGGGCGACGGCCGGTGCGGGCACCTGGCCGGCCGCCCGCACGCCGAGGGCGAGCGGCCGGTCGAGCAGCGGGGTGCGGGCGAGACGGGCCCGGCGGTGGTCGCCGACCGCGGTGGTGCCGTTGCGGGCGTCGAAGCGGGCGGCCGACTGCTCGGCCTCGGCCGCGACGTGGGCGTGCAGCGTGTCGACCGTCCAGTTCCGCCCGGCGGGGCCGGCGGCGGGCAGGTCGCCGTGGCCGAGGGCGGCGAGCCGGGCGGTGAGCACCTCGACGCCGACGAGGAAGCCCAGCCGGGCCAGCGGGTCGCCGTGCCCGTCGAAGAGGCCTCGGTTCTCCGCGAGGATCTCCAGACCGCGCGGTTCGTTGCCCGAGAGCGCGCAGAACTCCAGGTGCAGGCCGATCTGGCTCGCCGTGCTGGACTTGCCGCGGGCACCGCGGTAGCCGACCAGGTGGCTGGAGCGGGCCTCGTCGAGCCTGCCCTCGCGCAGCAGCGGCAGCAGGGCCCAGGCGTGGCTGGTCCACGGCTCCTCGGAGCAGGTGCTCTCGCCGCCGAGCACGGGCTGCCACTCCCGCAGGGCGCGGGCGTCGTCGCCGCGGGCGGCGTGGTGGCGGGCCCGGGCGCGGATCTCGCAGGCGGTGCAGTCGCTCATCTGCGAGCGCGGCCGGGTCGCCCACAGGTCGAAGGCGTCGTCGGCGGCGTCACCGGTGTGCGCCGCGAGGTGGTACCGCTGCGCGTAGTACGGCTGCAGGCCGTGGCCGGCGGCGGTGTAGCGGCTGCGCATCTCGTCGTGCCAGCGCCGGATCGCGTCCAGCGGCACGTCCGGGGTGGAGAGCAGCGCGGAGGCGACCCACTTGAACCGCCAGAACACCTGGAGGCGGGCCCACTCGTTGAAGTCGTCGGGGTGGGTGTCCCAGAGCTTGAGGATCCGGGCGAAGACGACGGGGGCCTTGCGGGCCTCGCCGTCGTACTCGTAGGCCTCCATCAGGTCCATCAGGGCGAGCACCTGCAGCTCGCGGTGGTCGGGGAACTGCTCGGCGGCCTCGGCGAGTTCCTCGGCGGTGACGGTGCGCGAACGGCCGTAGGGGCGGGCGTCGTTGGCGCGCAGCGCCTCGGTGAGCGCCTCGGGGGTGTCCGTCATCAGGACTCCTTCTGCGGGTCGGCGGCGTCGCGGCCGAGCATGGCGTGGTCGAGCAGTCCGAGGAACGACCGGTTGAGCAGGGCGCTCTCGCCCGCGGTCAGCGGGCGGCGGGTGAGCAGCACGGCCTGCCCGTAGAGGGCCTCGGCGGCGATCACCGCGAGCTCCTTGCCGGTGATGGTGGCGGCGCGGCGCACCAGCGGGTTGAGGTGGTTGAGGACGAGCTGTGCGCGCGGCACCTCGGCGCGCAGCGAGCCGAGGATGTCCGCCCACAGGCCGTCGGCCTCGTCGGCGAGGCGGGCCCGGGTGCGCTCGTGCCGGGCCTCGCGGTTGTCGAGCAGCAGGGCCGGCGCGCTGGCGGGGTGGAAGCTGCGCAGCGCGACGTCGCAGTCGAAGCGGCCGACGACCTCGCGGGCGGTGGCGAGGAAGGCGGCGGCGGCGAGTTCGGCGGACGGGTCTACGGTGTCCAGGTGGGCGGTGACGGTGCCCGGGTCGAGGTCGGCGACGGAGGTGCCGGGCCGGATCTCGGGCAGCCGGTGCACGAGGTCGCTGTCGTAGGTGTAGCCGCCGTTGACGACGCCGAGGCCGGCGGCGCCGGCGATCGGCGCGACCTGGCGGAACTCCTCGACGGTGCGGGCGACCAGGATCACCGGGTGGGCGCGGGCGAACTCGTCGAGGGTGACGTTGCCGTCGGTGGTCTCGAAGGGCAGCCAGGGCAGCAGCATCCGCAGCAGCTCGTCGTCGTAGCGGGCGAGCGCCTTGACGGCCAGGTGGTGGACGCCGATGAACCGGTGCAGCAGCGCCGGGTCGCTGGCGGACAGGCCGGTCAGCCAGTCGCGGATCCTGGCGCCGCAGGCCTCGCGGACGGCGGCGAGCGTCTCGTCGGCGTACAGGCCCTCGCGGGAGGCCGTGGGGCGCAGGCCGTCGGCGTCGACGACGCAGCGGACGAAGAACGCCCAGTCCGGCAGCAGGTCGTCGGCCTGGTCGGAGACCAGCATGCCCTTGAGGTGGACGCGGTGGCCGGCCCGGCGCGAGGGCGGCGCGGCGTCGGGCAGCACGTAGGCGGCGCCGCGCAGGCCGACCAGCGGCAGGTCGAGCTCGATGGTGTCGAGCGGGGTGAAGTCGAAGGTGTCCCGGCAGTAGGCGGTCAGCGCCTCGCGGCGGGCGAGCGGGGAGCCGTGCCGGACGTCCCAGGGAGCGGGGGCGTCGATCCGGGTGGCGGTGCCGCGGGCATCGGTGACGGTGACCTCGTGGCGCAGCAGGCTGCCGTAGTGGCGGGCGAGTTCGACGACCTGGTCGTGGCGGGTCCACCGGGCGGCGTCGGGGCGCGGGGTGAGGTGCACGGTGGTGCCGGGCTCGGGCTTCGCCGACGCGGGCAGGGTGGTGATGGTGTAGCGGCCGTCGGAGTGGCCGCGCCACTCGACGACGGGGGCGTCGGGGCTCTTGGCGGAGCGGCTGACGACGGTGATCTCGTCGGCGACGACGAAGCAGGCGAGCAGGCCGATGCCGAACTGGCCGATGAAGTCGCTGCGGGCCGCCGCCAGGCCGGAGTTGTCGAGGCCGCCGTCGGCGGTGCGCTTGGAGCTGCGGCCGATGGTCGCGAGGAAGGTGTGCACGTCGGCCTCGGTGAGGCCGATGCCGGTGTCGGTGACGGTCAGGTCGCCGTCGGCCCGGACGGTGATCCGGGCGGGGGCGGACGGGTCGGCGGCGCGGCGGGCGGAGATGGCGTCGACCGCGTTCTGCAGCAGCTCGCGCAGGTACACCCGGGGGCTGGAGTAGAGGTGGTGGGAGAGCAGGTCCACCAGGCCGCGCAGGTCGACCTGGAAGGTGTGCGCGGTCGGCGTGGCGGCGCCGGGGCCGGCGCTGCCGGCGGCGGCGGTCTTCGGGTCGCGGGGGGTGCTGTCGGTTGACACCGGGTCGGGGCTCTTTCGGTTCGGCGGCGGTGGGATCGGGTGCCTGCGGCGGGTGCCGGCGGCGCGGGTCGGCGGCGGGTCAGCGCCCGGCGCGGGCGGCGGCCGTCCGACAGGTCCGGAAGGCCTGGACGGGGTCGGCGTCGAGGTAGGCCCAGGGGAACTCGGTCACCGTGTCGCCGAGCTCGCCGAACAGCAGGTTCGCCGTCGCCGGCTGCCCCGCCATCGAGAAGGCCATCGCGAAGGTGTTGTGCGCGCTGCGCCAGCCGCGCCCGCGGACGTACGCCGGGTGCAGCACGGACCGCTCGGCGGCCTCGTGCAGCTGGTCCCTGACGGCCTGCCGGGTGATGTACGCACGGTCGTCACCGCTGTCGAGGTCGAGCCAGTGCTCGACGTGGGCGAGCGCGACCAGTTCGCCGAGCGGGCTGCCCTCCGGCGCGGCGAGCATCGACGTCCGGGCGAAGTCGTGCATCTCCTCGTGCGAGCCGCCCCACTTGCGGCAGAGCTGCTGCAGCCGCTGGCGGTGCGAGCCGAGGTGGTCGGGGCGGCGGCGCAGCGCGGCCTCGAAGCGGTGCCGGGCGACGTCCGGGCCGAGGGAGGCGCCGCGGGCGCTGATCTGCAGGAAGTACCAGGGCGCGAGCCAGGTGGGCTCGCGCTCGGCGACGGCGTACAGCAGCTCCTCGGCCTGCTCCAGCCGCTCCCCGAACAGCTGCCACTGCTCGCGGCTGACGTGCTGGGCACGGGCTGCCGTCCGTGCCTCCCACGCCCAGGAGACCTGGCGGGCGCCGGCGAGCAGCAGCGGCAGGGCCGAGTCCGGCTCGGCGGCGACCGCCTCGGCCAGCCAGCTCTCGCTGCCGGTGGTCTCGGCGAGCTGGGCGATCAGCCACGTCAGGTCCGCCTCGTCCTCGACGGTGCCGAGGCCGGCGCGGACCGCCTGCCAGTCGCCGACGGCGGCCCGGGCCTGCAGGCCGCGGAGCTCCTCCTCGCCGTAGGCCGGGTCGACGGCGGGTCCGGCTCCCCCACCGCCGGACCGGCGTCCCAGCAGCCGTCCGAGAATCGACATGGCGGCAGCCCCCTCCGTGCCGCCGGCCCCGTCCGGCCGCGGCACACGTTCGTGTCCACAGGTGCTTCTGCACAGGTGAGTGGGCCGTGTACGACGATCACTCGAACGGAGTACATATCACGTGGGGGCGACAGCACGGCAGTCCATTACCGGCGGCGATCGGACCATGGCTGTCCGCTCGCCGCCGGACGGGCCGCTCGGGCCGGACGGGCCGGGGCCGCCGGGGTCGGACGGCCGGGCACCGCGGCGCGTGGCCGAGCGGCCGACCGGCCCGTGGGACAGCTCGGTGGCGGCTCGTCAGCGGCCGGAGGGGCGGCGGCCCGGGCGGGTGCGGCGCAGCAGGGCCGCGAGCCGGCCGGGCCTGCGCCGGGGGCGGCCGGGCTGCGGGTGGAAGGGCCCGGTGCCCGTCCCGGCGCCTCCCCGGGGCGCGCCGGGGAGGGCCACGGGTGCCCGGCGCTCGGCCTGCGCGAGGATCTCGACGTGGGTGTCGCGCCCGCTCGGGTGGTACGCCTCCTCGTAGGCCGCGACAGCGGCCCGGACGGCCGCGCCGGCGAGTCCACGGCGGCGGACGAGGACGGCGAGCCCGCCGGAACACCCCATCAGCACGGCCAGCACCACGGCGGTCAGCAGGTACGGAACGAGGGCGGCCACGGGCCCGAGCCTATCGGGGCGGCTGTGCTCCCCGCCGGGCCTCCGAGGGCGACCGCAGCGCCTCCATGGGCTCCCGCAGCGCCTCCGCGCGACGGACGACCTCCTGGAGCCGGTCCGCCGTGAGGTGCCGCACCGCCCACAGCAGCTCGGCCACCCCGGCCGCCGGGTCGGGAGGGCCCTGCCTGGTCCTCGCAGGGCCAGGCTGCCGCCACCGCCGCCCGGCCATAATCGGCGGCATGAGCACTGCGACCGGCCTCAACGAGTTCCTGCGCAGCCGGCGGGCCCGGCTGCGGCCGCAGGACGTCGCCCTGCCCGAGTACGGGGGCGCCCGCCGGGTCGCCGGGCTGCGCCGCGAGGAGATCGCCCTGCTCGCCGGCGTCAGCGTGGACTACTACACGCGGATGGAACAGGGACGGGTGCCCAACCCGTCGGCCTCGGTGCTCGATTCCCTCGCCCGCGCGCTGCGGCTGGACGAGGACGAGACCCGGCACCTGCACCAGCTCGCCCGGCCGCGGCGCGGCGGCGCACCGGCGGCCGGCCACCCGCCGCGGCCGCAGCTCGTCCGGCCGATGCTGCGCCGGATGCTCGACCGGCTCGACGACTTCCCGGCCTTGGTGATGGGGCGGCGGATGGACGTCCTGGCCTGGAACCCGGCCGCGGGCGCCCTGCTCGGGGACTACGGCGCGCTCGACCCGGCCGAGCGGAACATCGCCCGGATCACCTTCCTCGCCCCGTCGTCCCGCGAGCTGTTCGCGGACTGGGCCGACTGCGCCCGCGAGAACGTCGCCTACCTCCACCTGGAGGCGGGACGGCACCCCGACGACCCGGTGCTGGCCCGGCTGATCGGTGAACTGTCCATGCGCAGCCAGGACTTCCGCCGGATGTGGGCCGAACACCCCGTCCGGGACAAGACCGCGGGCACGAAGCGGTTCCGCCATCCGCTGGTGGGCGGGCTCGAACTCGCCTACGAGACGCTGCGCGCGGCCGACGACCCCGGCCAGGCGCTCATCACCTACGCCGCCGAACCGGGCTCCGCGTCGGAGGACGCCCTGCGGATGCTGCTCGCCTGGTCCGCCCCGGCACCCCGCGAGGAAGACCCCGGCCCGGCGCGGGCCGCCGGAGCGGACGGACGGGGCGTCAGTGGGGCCCGCTAGCCTCTCGATCATGGAGAACCGGACGGAACGGCACAGCAACGGCGGGAACGCGGCGACGGAAGCCGCGGCGGGCGCGGGGGCGGCGGCCGAGGCGGCCGCGCGTCTGGAGGACCCGTCCCCCGAGGTCCGCGGCGCGGCGCTCGCCGCGCTGCGCGGTCTCGGGCCCGCCGCGCTGCCCGCCCTCGCCGCCGTCCTGCCGTTCCTCGGCGAGCGGCGCGAGGAGCATTCGGCCTGCCGGGTCCTGGAGGCGATGGGCCCGGCGGCCGTCCCCGAGCTGCTGGCCGTCCGGGCGGACGGTCCGGGCCGGCTGCGCCGGCACGCCCTCGCCCACCTCGGCGGCTGCGCCGGGCTCCCGGCCCGCGACCGGGCCGCGCTGGAGCGGCTGGTCCGCGTCAAGCTGCTGGACGACCTCCTCCCCGACGAGACGTGGGACTTCCATTGGGTGGCGGTGCCCGGCGACGGCTACGAGGCGGCGTTCGAGGCACTGGGCCTGCACGACCGGACCCCTGCCACCCTGGCGATGGGCCTCTCCGGCCGGGTGTACGACGAGGCGGTCGTGGCGCGGCCCGACGGCACCGATCTGACCGTCCATCGGGTCTTCGTCACGCCCGAGATCGCCGGCTGGCGGCTGTTCTTCGGCACCGTCCTGGTCAACTGCCCGGACGACGGGCGGCTGGAGCGGCTCGCCGAGGCCTGCGGGCAGGCGCACTACTACTTCCGCGACTGCTACGAGGACTGCCACCACTGGGCGATCGCCGAACGCGGCCGGGGCGTCGTCCGGTCCTTCCAGACCTACCGCGAGCCCGCCTGGACGGGCGAGCCGCTGCCGTGGGAGGAGCCGCAGACCGAGGACCCGCTGTGGGAGCCGGGCATGTTCGAACCGAACGCCTCGCTGGAGTCGGACTCGCGCGCCGTCGCGGAGCGGGTCACCGTCGACCCGGAGGACATCGACGGCGACACACCCATGACCGGCCACGGCTGGTTCGCACTGACGGCCCCCGGCGTCGGGCACGGGGTGTTCCCCGGGGTCCTGTCGATCTGACGGCCGGCGGAGTCGGCGGACCTGCCGGGCCGCCGCTGCCGGGAAGGCGTCGACCGCCGTCTCGAACTCCCGCTCCGGTGGCAGCGGTCCGCGACCGCAGGCCCCGATGACGCGCCGGCCCGGAGCAGCGGAGCAGGGCACTGCTCAGAGGCCGCGGGCGACGGCGGCGAGGACGGTCTCGACCGCGAATCCGGCCTCCTCGGCCGGGAGGTCGCGCAGCGGCCCGTCGACCAGCAGGGCGGAGAGGCCGTGCACGGCGGACCAGGCCGCGTACTCCGCGCCGGGCCGCCGGTCCGGCGGGAGCTCCCCGACCTGGACGAGCTCGTCGAGGCGGGCGGCGAGCAGGGTGTAGGGGTCGGTGCGGCCGGCCTCCGGGTCCGTCAGGGCGTGCTTGGCTCCATGCGCGGTGGCGCCGGAGAATGCGGTGCGGAACCAGCCGTGCTCGGTGCGGGCGAAGTCGACGTAGGCCCGGCCGATGGCCGCCAGTCCGGCCCAGGCGCGCGGGACGGGATCGTCGTCGGCGACCTCGGCCGTGCGCCGCACCATCAGCAGGCCCAGCTGCTCCATGCAGCGTACGGCGACGGCGGCCAGCAGGTCCTGGTGGTCGGCGAAGTGCCGGTAGGCGGCGTTGTGGGAGACGCCGGCCTCCCGGCTGACGGCGCGCAGCACCACGGCCGAGGGGCCGCCGGTGCGGGCGAGGGCGACTCCGGCGTCGATCAGCGCCTCGCGCAGATTCCCGTGGTGATATGTCCGATTCTCCAAGGTTTCACCGCTTTCCTAGCCAGATGTTGACATTGTCCACTTCGAGTGGAAACGTGTCAATCACCGCATGTTGTCACTGTCAACATGCACGGCGGATGGAGCCACCGATGCCCGCCCTCACCCCTCGCCGACGTCTCCTCGTGCTGGCCACGGTCTGTCTCGCGGCGTTCGCGATCAACCTCGACACGACGATCGTGAACGTCGCCCTGCCCGACCTCAGCCGGCAGCTCGACGCCACCACCCGCGACCTGCAGTGGGTGGTGGACGGCTACAACCTCGCCTTCGCCGCGCTGGTGCTCAGCGCCGGCTCGCTCGGCGACCGGTTCGGTCGCCGGCCCGCCCTGCTGCTCGGACTCGCCGGGTTCGCCGCGACCAGCACCGTCGGCAGCGCCGTCGGATCGCCCGGCGCGCTGGTGGCGGTCCGGTTCGCGATGGGCGCCTGTGCCGCGCTCATCTTCCCGACCACCCTGTCGATCATCACCAACACCTTCCCCGACCGCCGCTCCCGGGCCAAGGCGGTCGGCGTGTGGGGTGCCGTCACCGGTCTCGGCGTCGCGGTCGGCCCGGTGGTCGGCGGCGTGCTGCTGGCACACTTCGGCTGGCCCTCGGTGTTCCTCGCGCTGGTGCCGGTCGCCCTCCTCGCGCTGGTCGCCACCTGGCTCTGGGTGCCGGAGTCCAGCGACCCCGGCTCGGCCCGCCTCGACCTGCCCGGGCTCGCCGCCTCCTCGGCCGCCATCGGCGTCCTGGTCTACACGATCATCGAGGCGCCGGAGCGCGGCTGGGGCGCACCCGCCACCCTGGCCGGGTTCGCCGCCACGGCCGTGCTCACCGCGGCCTTCGTCCGGATCGAACGCGGCCGCGCCCACCCGATGATCGACCTGTCGCTCTTCCGCACCCCTGCCTTCTCGGCCGCCAGCGGCTCGGTCACCCTCGCGTTCTTCGCCCTCTTCGGCTTCATCTTCCTGGTGACCCAGTACTTCCAGTTCATCCGCGGGTACGGCACGCTCTCCACCGGCGTCCGCATCCTGCCGGTGGCCCTGACCATCGCGGTCGGCTCGCTCGGCGGTGTCGCCCTGGTCGCCCGGCTCGGCACCCGCGCCGTGGTCACCACGGGCCTGGTCCTGCTGGGCGTCTCCTTCGCCTGGATCGCCGCCTCGTCGGCCTTCGTGTCGTACGAGCGGATCGTGGGCCAGATGGTGCTGATCGGCCTCGGCCTCGGGCTCACCACCGCGCCGGCCACCGAGTCGATCCTGAGCGTGCTGCCGCCGGCCAAGGCCGGTGTCGGCTCCGCCGTCAACGACGCCACCCGCGAGGCGGGCGGCACCCTCGGCGTGGCCGTCCTCGGCTCCGTCTTCACCTCGCTCTACGCGAGCCGGCTCGCCGACACCGCCTTCTCCGGACTCCCGTCCCGGACGGCCACGTCGGCCGAGGACTCCGTCGCCTCCGCACTCGGCACGGCCTCGGGCCTCGGCCGGGCCGACCTGCTGACCGCCGTGCAGACCTCCTTCATGGACGCCTTCCACCTCGCCTGTCTGGTGGCCGCGGCGATCTGCCTCGTCGGCGCGGTCGGCGCCGGACTGGCGCTGCCCGGCCGGCTCCCGGTCCGGCCCGGCGGGCCGGGCGGCGGGCACGGGACGGCGGACGGCGACCACGGCGACCGCACCGGCCCCACGGACCGCGGTGCCACCGCCCCGGCACGGACGGCCCCGGCCGCCCCGCCGCCCCGCACCGCCGTCCGGGCGCGCGGTCGGACCGCCTGAGCACGGCACGCCCGGACCTGCAGCGCGCCGCCCGTGCGCGGAAGGACGGAACCACCCGGAGGCCGTGGTCCCCTTCCCGCCGGGCGGCCGCAGTGGCAAGCTCAGGTGGCGTGACCCGAGTTCGCGCGGCCGACGCCGCGCCCTGCCCGGCGTGCGGGTCCCCGGTCGCCGACGACCCGCGCTTCACCTCCTGGTGCCCCTCCTGCGAGTGGAACCTCGACCCCTCCCCCGCGCCCGCCCCGGCCGCCTCCGCCCGCGAACGGCGGCGCACCGACCGCCGCCGGCGCAAGGAGGAGGCAGCCCGCCGCACCGTGCGGGGCCGGGTCGAGCGGGTCTACACGGCGGTCGCCGCCGACCGCCCGGCCGTCCGCGACCCGGCCTGGCTCGGCGCCAACGCCCTCGCCGGCGCCGTCCACCTCACCACCCTCGCCCTGGCCGTCTGCGCCGCCGGCCTGCTGATCGCGGCCCCCACCCGGCCCCTGCGGGTGCTCGGACTGTTCGCCGCCGCGCTCGTCCTCTCGCTCCGCCCACGACTCGGACGGCTGCCGCGCAACACCGCCCGGCTGTACCGCGGTGACGCCCCCGGGCTGTTCGCCCTGACCGACCGGGTGGCACGGGCCCTCGGCGGCAGGCCGGTGGACGTCGTGCTGGTCACCGAGGACTTCAACGCGGGATTCGGACGGATCGGCCTGCGGCGGCGCCACGTGCTGTGGCTCGGCCTCCCGCTGTGGGCGGTGCTGGACCCAGGGCAGCGGCTGGCCCTGCTCGGCCACGAGCTCGGGCACCAGGTCAACGCCGACAGCCGCCGCGGACTGTGGCTGCGGTCCGCGCTCGCCGCCCTCGACGAGTGGGAGGAGCTGACCCGGCCCGCCCTGTACCGGCAGTCCTTCGGCACCTTCGTGGAGCTGGCGGCCTCGGCGCTCCTGCAACTGCTGCTACGCCCGGTCAACCTCGTGGCCCGGGCGCTGCTGGAACTGCTCGACCGGCTCACGCTGCGCACCGGCCAGGCCGCCGAGTACCGCGCCGACCGGCTCGCCGCAGACCTCGCCGGCACCGGGGCGAGCCTCGGGCTGCTGCGGACCCTGATGCTCCGGCGGACGGTCGACACCACCCTGCTGCGGATGCGGGCCGACCGGGCCCGGCGGGGCCGCCGCGCCGGGACCGGCCCGGCACCCGCCGCCGGACCGTGGGAGGAGCTCTCGGCCCGGCTCACCGACGTGCCGGCGCTGGAACGCGAACGGCTGCTGAGGCTCTCCGCCCGCGAATTCGGCACCGTCGACCGCTCGCACCCGCCGACCCACCTGAGGCTCGCCATGCTCGAAGCCCGGCCGCCCGCAGCCGGTCGGCTCCGGGCCGACTCGGCGGACTGGCCCGCGATCGACGCCGAACTCGCTCCCGCCGCCCGACGGGTCGCGGCCGACCTCGAGATCGGCCGCTGACCACCGGCCGCGCCGCTGCCGACCCGCCGTCCCGAACCCGCCCCCGACACGACACCCGGGGCCCGGGCCCGCCGACACCTCGGCCGGGAAGGTCCGGCCGTCAGCGGCTCACCGTGCGGGGCGCGGGTAGCGGCGGCCGGCGCGCATCGCCGCGCGGACCTCGGCCGCGCGGCGGGCCTGCTCCTCGGGTTCGAGGCGGCGGCCGGCGGGTTCCTCGTCCGGGGCCACGTCGATGACGGTGTTGTTGGGCCGGCACCACGGGCACACTCTGGACTCGTCCGGCAGCCAGCCGTCCTCGCAGCCGAGCGGGCAGGTCGGCGCGGCCACCAGGTCGAGGGCGATGTCGTCGGCCCGCTGCAGCAGCTCCGGCGCGGTCAGCTGCGCGTACCGCTCCCACCAGCGGCGCTCCATGCGGTCCCGCAACCGGGTGGCCGGCGTGCCCTCGGCGAGTTGCCGGGCGATGTCCTGGCGCACGGTGTGCGGCAGGCCGCCCCGCTGGTCGAGGGCTCGCATCAGCGGGCCCGGCACGGCGGCCGCGGCCCACACGGCCGGATCCTGGCCGCGGGCCGGGAAGGCGCTGCTCATGGCTGTCCTCCGGCGTCGGTCGGTTCGGTCCCAGTGAATCCCGCCGGGGCTGCGCAGCGCAACGTCGCCCTCACAGGTGCACCCGGGCCGCGCGGGAGCAGCTCCAGGGGGGTGTCGCCGCTGCCGATCACCCCCGAACCGCCACGTCGGCCCACGGAGCACACCGGACGACGGCGTACCGGGGCCGCGGGGCGACGGGGACGCGGCTCCGCCCGGCGTGTGGACGCCGCGCCGCGCCCACCCCGGCGGGAAGGAGCATGCAGGAGTGGACAGGCGGACGATCGGCGCACGACGCCCCGGCCCGCGCCCTCGCCGTGCACCGCGCGCCGCAGCAGCGAGGGCGGTCGAACGGGGCCGGGGCACGAACGGAGTTGGTCAGGGGCGGGGACCTGCCGGTCCGCCGGACCGGACGGCGTGCCCGTGCGTAGCGGGCGGCGCCCGGTGGGCAGGCTCCGGGCGACAACCGCCGCCGGACCCGCTGGAGAACCCGCCCGTGACCCCGCTCCTCCCCGCCCCCGCGCCCGCCGTCCACGCAGAAGCCCTGATCCGCGACGACCGGGGGCAGGTCCTGCTCGTCCGCGCGGGCGACGGCGGCACCTGGGTGCTGCCCGGCGGCCCGGTCGCGGACGAGGAACCCGCGCTCGCGCTCCTGCGCGTCCTCGCGGAGCGGTTCGGCGGATCCGCCGAAACCGGCCGGCTGCTGGCCGTGGACACCGAGTCACCGGCGGCGGGTCGGCGCACCCGTCTGGTGTTCCTCCACGCCGTGCATGCCGTCGACGGCACCGTCGACGGCGACGGGTGGGTGCTGCCGAGCACCGCCGCGTTCCGCCCCGAGCACGAGGCCGTGGCGCTGCTCGCGCCACCGGCGGCACGGCGGCTAGCGGCCGCGGTCGACGCCCAGCGCGGGGCGCACACCGCGGTGCTGCGCGACGGCCACCGGACGCCGATGGGGCCGCGCGACCACTACGCCCAGCTGCCGGCGCCGATGGCGGCGGCCACCGCGCTGGTCACCGACACCTCCGGGCGGGTGCTCGTCCTGCACCCCGGCTACAAGGACCACCTGGAGCTCCCGGGCGGGATGGTCGAGGCGCACGAGGACCCGGGGCAGGCCGCCGCACGGGAGCTGATGGAGGAGCTGTCCCTCGACGTGCCCGTCGGACGGCTGCTGGTGGTGGACACCACGCCGGCCTCCGCGACCAGGCACGGCCGGGCGCTGGCCTGCTTCGTCTTCGACACCGCGCCGCTGACACCGGAGCAGGCCGAGGGGCTGGTCTTCGCCGACGGGGAGATCAGGGCGGCGAGCTGGCTGCCTCCGGAGGAGGCCGTCCGACGGCTGCTGCCCTTCCTCGGGGCCCGGGTGTCCGCCGCCCTGCAGGCGCGCGAGGCCGGCACCGTCGTCCATCTGGAGGCCGGGCGTCCGGCCCGCCGGGCCTGAGCCCGTGCGGCCGGGCCCGGCGGGCCGCAGGTGGTGTGCCGGGTCGGGTCAGCCGCGGGCGGGGGCGAGCGGGAGGCGGGCGCGGAAGACGGTGGTGCCCGGGGCGGGGGCGAGGGTGAGGTCGCCGCCGTGGTGGCGGGCGATGTCGCGGGCTATCGGCAGACCGAGTCCGGCGCCGCCGTGGTCGCGGCTGCGGGCGTCGTCGAGCCGGGTGAACCGTTCGAAGATCCGCTCGCGGTCCTCGGGTGCGACCTCGGGGCCGTCGTTGGCGACCTCCAGGACGGCGTACCCGGCGCCGTCCTCGCGGTGGACGCGGACGGTGACGTCCCGGTCGGCGTGCCGCTGCGCGTTGTCGAGCAGGTTGGTCAGCAGCCGGCCGAGCCACAGCCTGCTGCCGACCACCGCGACGCCGTCCGGCAGGTCGAGGCCTACGGGGTGCGGGTCACCGGCCCGGGTCCGCACGGTGCCCGCCACCAGTTCGGCGAGGTCGACCGGATCGAGGGGGTCGAAGGAGTCGGCGGCGCGCTCGGGCCCGGCGGAGTCGAGCCGGGCCAGCAGCAGCAGGTCGGTGGCGAGGGCCTGCAGCCGGTCGGTGTCCTCCAGGGCGCCTTCGAGCAGGGTGGTGCGCACCTCGGGATCGGGGTGGGCCAGCGCGACCTCCAGCTGGGTGCGCAGCACGGCCAGCGGGCTGCGCAGCTCGTGCGAGGCGTCCGCGATGAAGCGGCGCTGGCGTGCGCCGGCGGCCTCCAGCCGCGCCAGCATGGCGTTCATGGTGCCCGCCAGCCGGGCGATCTCGTCGTCGGCGGCCGGCACGGGGACCCGGAGGTCCAGGTGCCGGTCGCCGATGGCGGCGACGCCCGCGCGGATCGCCTCCACCGGGGCGAGCGCGCGGCCGGTGGTGCGCCAGGTGAGGACCCCGACGGTGAGCAGCAGCAGCGGGCAGAGGACGAGGAGTGCCCCGGCGGCGACGTGCTGGGCGGTGTCGACGGTGCGCAGCGAGGAGCCGACGTGCACGATGACCGGGCCGGACGGGGTGGTGGCGGTGATGGTGGCGACCCGCTGCCGGTGCTCCTCGCCGAACGGCCGCAGGTCGAAGGTGGTGTGGCCGTCGGGACCGCCGACGGGGGTGACGGCCGGGCGGCCCGCCAGGTTCTGGCTGGCGGCCAGCACCCGGCCGTTCTCGTCGACGACCTGGACGAAGTCGGTGCCGTGGTCGAGCGGGAGCAGCGGGGTGAGCCGGGCGTCCGCGGCCAGCCGGGCGACGGCGACGGCCTGTTCGCGGGCGCCGCTCTCGACGCTGCGTTCGAGGTTGGCGTGCAGCAGGCCGAGGAGTGCGGTGGAGGCCACGAGCAGGGCGGCGCCGACGGTGGTGCAGGCGGCGAGGGTGGTCCGGGCGCGCACCGAACGCGGGGCGAGGCGCGCCACCAGGCGGCCGGCCCGGCCGCGGAGGCGCTTGCGGAGGCGGGGGCGGGGGCGGGTGAGGCCGACCGCCGGTCCGGCGGACTGCGGCACCTGCGTGGGCGGCACCGGGGTGTGCGGCACACGGGACTGCGGCACCGGGGTGTGCGGTACCGGGGGCATGGGCTCAGCCACCGTCGGCCGCCAGTCGGTAGCCGGCGCCCCGCACGGTCTGCAGGGCGCCCCGCCCGAACGGGGTGTCGATCTTGCGGCGCAGGGCGCTGATGTGGACCTCGACGATGTTCGGATCGCCGTCCGGTCCGGACTCCCAGACCTCGTCGAGGATCTCCCGTTTGGTCACCACCTCGCCGGCCCGCCGGGCGAGGTGGTCGAGGACGGCGAACTCGCGGGCGGTGAGCCGGACGGGGGTGCCGGCCCGGGTGCAGGTGCGTCCGGCGGCGTCGACCACCAGGTCGCCGAGGACGGTCGCGCGGGGTGCCCGGCTGCCGATGCGCCGGGCGAGGGCCCGCAGCCGGGCGACCAGGACGACGTAGGAGAACGGCTTGGACAGGAAGTCGTCGGCGCCGGTGTCCAGCGCCTCGGCCTCGTCCCACTCGCCGTCCTTGGCGGTCAGCATGAGGATGCCCGCGTCGTGGCCGGCGGCGCGCAGCAGCGAGCAGACCCGGTAGCCGTTGAGGCCGGGCAGCATGATGTCCAGCACGATCACGTCGTAGGGCTGCTCGGCGGCGCGGGCGAGGCCGGTGACGCCGTCGTGGGCGACGTCCACCGTGAAGCCCTCGGCCGTCAGGCCGTGCCGCAGCGCCGCGGCCAGCCGCCGTTCGTCCTCCACCACCAGTACCCGCATGCGCTACAGGGTGACAGGTGGTCCCGGCGGCTCCCTGAAGGGGTCTTCAGGTTCTTCAGCGGCGCTTCAGGAACGGTGCCGCATGCTGGCCGCCGCCGTACCGGCCGGGCGAGGGCCCGCGGGGTGCGGCGACACCGTGCGGAGACGAGCGATGAGGAGAGGCGGCCGATGAGCGAGCCTGTGGGTCCGGCGGAGCCGGGTACGGAGACCGGCAAGGTGCCGGGGGCGGTCGGTCCGGGCGGTCGGCGGACGACCGTCGGGCGGTGGGTGCGCGGGCGGACGGCCCGCTGGGTCGGGGTCGGTGCGGCCGTGGTCGTGCTGGGTGGTGTCGCGGCGGTCGCCGTCCACCACGTGGAGGAGCACCACGGCTCCCGGGTCGCCTTCCGGGAAGGCGAGCCCGTCGGGCCCGTCGGTGGCAAGCAGCGAATCGTCCGTGGTGAGGACGGGCGGCGGATCGTGATCGAGCAGCGGACGGCGGGCCGCCCGGCGGTGGGCGACCCGGCGGAGGCCGGCCCGTCGGACGGCAGGGCGATACCGCACCTCGCCCCCGCACCGCTGCCCGAGCTCGCCGCGGGCGACGCGGTGGCGAAGGCCGCCGCGGCCGTGCCCGGCGGCAAGGTCGAGTCGCTGCGCCCGGCCGACCGGCAGGGCGGCGGCCGCAGCTGGCAGGCGGTGGTGGTCGGCACGGACGGTGTCCGGCACCTGGTCACCGTGGACGGCACCAGCGGCGCCGTGACCGGCAACTCCGTGGTGGACGGGCCGACCGGCTGACCTGCGGTCGCACCGCCCGTCCGGGCCCGGTGCGGCCCCCCGGAGGGGGCTGCCGCACCGGGCCCGTCGTGTCCGGCCCGTCGTCGTACCGGCCCGTCGCCTCGCCGTGCGGTCAGCCGCGGAAGGCCGCCGACCGCTCGGGCGAGGCCTCGGACAGGGCCTTCTCCACCTGCGCCACGCCGCCGCGGAGCCCGTACACCGGGGTGCCGGGCTGCTGGCGCCAGGACTCGTCGATGGTGCCGGCGTCCACGGTGTCGAAGCCGAGCTCGTCGATGAGGGCGCGGACCAGTTCCTTGGCCGCCGGGTCGTCGCCGGCCACCGGCAGGGCGATGCGCTCCGGGTCGCCCTGGGGGCGCGGCGCGTCCAGCAGGTCCTGGGCGTAGGTGCCGTTGAACGCCTTGACGACGGGGTGGCCGAGCTGTCCGCTCGTCCAGCGGCTCTCCGTCAGCCCGTCCTCGATCCCGGCGATCCGGCCGTCCCGCTGCTGCGGGTAGTAGTTGCCGGTGTCGATCACCACGAAGCCGTCGGCGGCGCCGTCGAACAACCCGGCCGGCAGGTCCGGCACGCGCTTCAGCGGGACGGTCACCACGACCACCTGCGCGCCGAGCGCGGCCTCCGTCGCCGCGACGGGAGTCGCCCCCGTCTCCTCGGCGAGCGCCGTCAACGACTGCGGGCCGCGCGAGTTGGCCACCCGCACCTCGTGGCCGAGGGCCGTGAGCCGACGGGTGAGGTTGCCGCCGATGTTCCCGGCCCCGATGATGCCGATCTTCATAACACCCTCCTCGGTACGCCGACGGCCCTGCGGCCGCCCGTGGTACCCGAACCGGCCGAATCCCCGTGCTATTTCCGGGAACCGCCGCCCAGCCGGGAATTCACCCGGTGGAGTGATGTTCTGACGACCGCTCAGCCATGGGGCCGGCCGCCGTCAGCAGGGCAGCGGGGCGAAGCCGCCGGTTTCCCGGTCGTGCGCCTCGACCGTGCCGGAGGCGATGTCGTAGACCCAGCCGTGCAGGGTCAGCGCCCGCCGGTCCAGCGCCTCGGCGACGACCGGGTGGGTGCGCAGCCGGTCGAGCTGGGCGACGACGTTGGCCCGCACCACGGCGGCCACCCGGTCCTCGACCGGGGCGTCCGCGGCGCCGGGGTCCGCCTCGGCGGCGACGCCCGCACCGTGCCGCAGCCAGGCGGCGGCCGACGGCAGGCGGTCGAGGCCCTCTCCGGTGACGAGCGCGGTCATCGCCCCGCAGCCGGAGTGCCCGCAGACCACGACGTCGCTCACGCCCAGGACGCCGACCGCGTACTCGATGCTGGCGGCGATCCCGTCCGCGCCGGCCGGGTGCGGGGGCACCAGGTTGCCGGCCGTCCGGACGACGAAGAGCTCCCCGGGCTCGCTCTGGGTGATCAGCTCGGGCACCACCCGGCTGTCCGAGCATCCGACGAAGAGCGTGCCGGGCCGGTGCCGGACGGCCAGGTCCGCGAAGAGCGCGGCCCGCGGGGGAAAGGCCTCGCGGCGGAAGCGCCGCAGCCCGTCGGTGATCTGCTGCATGGCGTCGACTCTGCCCGACCAGCGGGTATAGCGTCCAAGACGGAGATTCCATGGCTCCCATCAACTGCATCTATGATCGGGCCATGGAACTGCGCCACCTGCGCTACCTGCTCGCCGTGGCGGAGCACGGGAGCTTCACCAGGGCCGCCGAGGCCCTGCACCTCTCCCAGCCGACGCTCTCGCACCAGGTCCGGCAGCTCGAACGGTCGCTCGGCGTGGAGCTGCTCGACCGCACCGGCCGGCGGGTGCGGCCCACCGACGCCGGCGAGGCGTACCTGCGGCACGCCCGGCTGGCCTTGCGCGAACTCGCGACCGCCGAACGCGCGGTGCAGGACGTGCAGGACCTGTCGCGCGGCACGTTGCGGCTGGCCACCACGCCGACCTTCAGCGCCTACCTGACCGGGCCGCTGGTCGCGGCCTTCCACGCCGCGCACCCGGGGATCGTCCTGGACGTCCGGGAGGTCCCGCAGGACCGGATCGAGGTCGAGCTCGCCGAGGACGCGCTCGACCTGGGCATCGCCTTCGGCGGCACCCACCGTCCGGGGATCGCCGCGCAGCCGCTCTTCCCGGAGGGCCTGGTGCTGGCCGTCGGCCCGTCCCATCCGCTCGCCGGGCGGCGGGAGCCGCTGCCCGCGGCCGAGCTGGCCGGGCATCCGCTCGCCCTGCTCAGCGGCGGTTTCGCCACCCGGCGTCACCTGGACGCCTACGCCGCCGAGAACGGCCTCGCGCTGGCGGCCGCGGTGGAGGCGGCCTCGATCGCGGTGATCGCCGACCTGGTCGCCGCGGGCGCCCTGGCCAGCGTGCTGCCGGACCGGGCCGTCCGACAGTACCCGGACCTCTCCGAGGTGCCCACCGATCCGCCGCTGCCCACCCGTACGGTCGTGCTGCTCCACCGCGAGAGCGCCTACCGCAGCGCCGCGCTCCGCGCCTTCACCGCGGCCGCGCTCGCCCACGTCCCGAGCGGCGGCGACCCGGCCGGCTGACGCGGCGGGTCCGCGGCACGCATGATCGGGCCGGGCCGGGGCAGCCGGAGCGGTGCACAGTCCGTCACCGTGAGGGGAGAACGCGCATGCTCGCCGTCGTCCTGGTCCTGCTGCTCGCGCTACTGCTGTTCGGCCTGGGGTTCGCGCTCAAGGCACTGTGGTGGATCGCCGTGATCGTCCTGGCCGTGTGGCTGGTCGGCTTCGTCGCCCGCGGCACCACGGCAGGCGGTTCGCGGGCCCGCTGGTACCGCTGGTAGTCCCGTCCGCCCGTCACCCGGGCCGGTCGCCGAGGAGTCGGCGACCGGCCCGGTGCCGTGCGTGCGGCCGGTCAGGGTGCGGCCGGTCAGGGTGCGGGCCGGGACGGCGTCAGCAGACCTGGATGCCGATCAGACAGGTGTCGTCGTCGGTGTCGGCGCTGCTGTGGGTGAGCAGGTGGTCGAGGTGGCGCTCCAGCGGCGCCTGGTCCCGGGCGTCCCGGGCCGCGCCGAAGGCCCGCTCGGTGAGCGCGACCAGGCCGTCGAGCGACTCCTGCAGGGTGCGGTCCTTCCGCTCGATCAGACCGTCGGTGTACATCATGAGGGTGTCGCCGGCCTCCAGTTGGAGGGTGCCCTCCTCGTAGTCCGCGTCTGCGAGCGCACCGAGCAGGATGCCGCCGAGCGGCGGGACGGTCTCGGCGCGGCCGCGCCGCAGCAGCACCGGCGGCAGGTGCCCGGCGCGGGCCCAGCTCAGGGTGCGGTCGGCGGGGTCGTAGAGCGCACAGACGGCGGTGGCCGTGACGTGGTCGGTCAGGTGGTGCGTCACGTTGTTGAGCCAGCCCAGCAGTTGGGCCGGACCGGAGCCTGTCGCGGCCAGGCCGCGCAGCGCGTTGCGCAGGGCGACCATGCCGGTGGCGGCCTCGATGCCGTGCCCGGCGACGTCGCCGACGCAGAGCAGGATCCGCTTGCTGGGCAGCGTGACGGCGTCGTACCAGTCGCCGCCGACCATGTGGTCCTTCTCGGCGGGGCGGTAGCGGACGGCGATCCGCAGCCCGGTGAGGTCGAGCGGGCCGCGGCCCACCGGCATGATGGCGTGCTGGAGTTGCAGCGCCAGCCGGTTGCGGGCGGCGGCCTGCTCCTCGGTGTGGGCCAGCTGCTCGCGGGTGGCGGCGAGGGCGACCTCCGTCCAGTGCTGGGCGGAGACGTCCTGGTAGGCGCCGCGGACGGCGGCGAGCCGCGACCACTGGTCCAGCACGGGCTCGGCGACGATCCGGATGTGCCGGACGACGCCGTCGGGCCGGTTGAGCCGGAAGGCGGTGTCGGCCGGCCGGCGGTGGTGCAGCAGGGTGCGCACGAAGCGGCCGATGGCGTGCCGGTCGTCGGGGTGGCAGTGGGCGGCGAGTTGGTCGAGGGTCACCGGTGGCGCCGTCGGCGGCAGCCCGTACAGGTCGAAGACGGTCTCGTTCCAGGTGGCCGCGCCCGTCCGCAGGTCCTCCTCGAACCCGCCGATCCGGCCGAGGCGCTGGGCGTGCTGGAGCAGGCTGGCGACGCGGCTGGACTCGTCCCGGGTGCGCCACACGCAGACCACGTGGTCGCCGTGGCGGCTGAGCGCGGCCTCGGCGGTGATGGTGAGCGGGACGTCGTCGATCAGCGCGGCCAGGCCGAGGTTCGCCGAGCGGTACGGCTCGCCGGTGGCGTGGACGTGCTCGACGAGCTGGAAGAGGCCGCCGGGCTCCGCGCTGAGCGGGTACGCCTCCAGCAGGGTGGCGCCGGCGACCGCGGCGGCCGGGCGGCCCGCGAAGTCGACGAAGCGGGTGTTCACGTGGCTGATCAGGAAGTCGGCGACGGCGCCGCGGTCGTCGAGCAGCGGCTTGAGCAGCAGACCGGGATCGTGCAGGCCGTCGACCAGGTCGAGCAGTTCCCGCAGGCGGGCGTCGGCGGCCGGGATCAGCGCGCCGGGCTGGATCTCCGGCGCCGACTCCAGGGCGCGGGCGCAGAGCTCCGCCAGCGCCTCGAACTGGCGTAGCACGGCCGGGGGTTGCTCGGCGGTGCGGGCGGCCCAGCAGATCTCCAGGACGCAGGTGAGCCGGCCGCCGATGCCGGCCGGCACGGCGATCCGGGTGCCGGTGAGCTGGCGGCGGCCGATGCCGGGCGGGCCGGAGGCGACCGAGTCGAACCGGACGAGGTCGCGGGCGGTGAGCGCGGAGCGCGCCGGGGTGGGGACGCCGGGCGGGACGTAGTGCCAGCGGGCGGCCTCCTCGGCGGTGAACCCGGCCGAGCCGGCGAGCCGGAGCGAACCGTCCGGCTGGGCCTCCCAGATGACCGCGGCACCGGCGTCCAGCGGGGCGAGGGCGTGGTCGAGCACGGAGCGCGCGACCGTGTGGATGTCGTCGGCGGCCATGGCGGCCGCCTCGGCGGTGCGCAGCCGCAGCGCCGGGGAGACCGGCTCGGCGGGTGCGGACCGGTCGCCGCCGTGCGGGGCGGGTCCACCGGCGGCGACGAACTCCCGCGCGGTGTCGGTGATGCCGTCCTGCGCGGCCTGGTTGATGATGTCGGCGGCCAGCTCCAGCACGGTGACGTTCGCCCGCTCGGCGAGTGCGGCGAGCTGCGCCTCGGCCTCCGCCGGACCGCAGGTGAGCTGCCCGATCAGGATGCCCTTGGCCAGCTCGATCAGCGCGCGTCCGTCGGCGGCGGCCTGGGCCTCGCGGACCTCCCGGCGCAGCCGTTCGACGGTGGAGGCGAGCCTGCCGAGGACGCCCGGCACCGGGCCGTCCGTCCGGCGCGGCCCGGGCACGGGCAGCTCGGCGGCCTCGGCGGTGTCCGGTGGTACCTCGGCGCTCTCCGCAGGGGCCTCGGCGCTCTCCGCAGGGGCCTCGGCCGGGAGTTCGCCGGACGCAGGGAGGTCGGTGCTCATGCCGGGACCTCCGCGACGCCGCTGCCGAGGCTGCGCCGGATGCAGGCGACCAGGTCGCGGGCGTCGACCGGCTTGGTGACGTAGTCGGTGGCGCCGGAGGCGATGCTCTTCTCCCGGTCGCCCGGCATCGCCTTGGCGGTGACCGCGATGATCGGCAGGTCGGCGTGGGCGGGCATGGCGCGGATCGCCGTGGTGGCGGTGTAGCCGTCCATCTCCGGCATCATCACGTCCATCAGGATGAGGTCGACGCCGGGGTGCCGGGTGAGCGTGTCGATGCCCGCGCGCCCGTTCTCGGCCTGCAGCACCGTCATGCCGTGCAGTTCGAGGATGCCGGTGATGGCGTACAGGTTGCGGTCGTCGTCGTCGACGACGAGCACCGTCCGCCCGGCGAGCGTGCCGTCCACGTCCTGGGCGACGGGGCCGGCGGTCTCCTCGCCGCGGACCAGCGGCAGGACGTCGCCGGGGCGGTCGGCGCTCAGGTGCAGGGTGATGCGTTCGCGGAGTTCGTCCAGGCTGGAGAGCATGTCGACCGGCGGCTGGGCGGACCGGGCGGCGAGCGTCTCCTCGTGGCCCCCGGTGCGGCGGCCGCTGTGCGCGAGGACGGGCACGCCGTGCAGGGCGGGGTCGCGGCCCATCGAGTCGAGGAAGGCCGCGGCGGCGCCGTCCGGGAGGTCGAGGTCCAGCACGACGCAGTGGAAGGCCTGGTCGGCGAGCAGGGCGGCGGCCTCCTGGGCGCCGGCGGCCGCGACGATCTCGACCGGCCCGCGCGGGTCGCCGGGGTCGGCGTGCGCGGCCAGGTCGGCGGCGGCGCTCTCGGCGACCATGGAGAGCAGACCGCGCGGCCGCTCCTCGATGACCAGCAGCCGCTTGCGCAGCACGGGCGCCGGGGCGGCGGGGGCGGTCCGTTCCTGCGGGCCGGCGGGCTGTGCCTGGTCCGCCGGGCGCGGCTCGACGGCGTCGGGGTGCTCGGTGGGGAGGTACAGGGTGAAGGTGCTGCCGCGGCCCTGGGTGCTCTCGGCGGTGATGGCGCCGCCGAGCAGGTAGGCGATCTCGCGGCTGATGGAGAGTCCGAGGCCGGTGCCGCCGTACTTGCGGCTGGTGGTGCCGTCGGCCTGCTGGAAGGCGCCGAAGACGCTGTCGAGGTGCTGCGGGGCGATGCCGATGCCGGTGTCGGTGACGTGGAAGGCCACCACCGGGCCGCCGTGCCGGGCCAGGCCCGGGACGGCCTCCGCGGCGGCGGGTTCGATCCGCAGCTCGATGCCGCCGCGCTCGGTGAACTTGACGGCGTTGGAGAGCAGGTTGCGCAGCACCTGGCGCAGCCGGTAGTCGTCGGTGAGCAGGGTGGCGGGCACGCCGGCCGCGGTGGTGATCCGGAAGTCCAGGCTCTTCTGGCCGGTGAGCGGCCGGAAGGTGGCCTCCACGTACTCCAGCAGCTTGGTGAGCGGGATGCGCTCGGGGCTGATGTCCATCTTGCCGGCCTCGACCTTGGAGAGGTCGAGGATGTCGTTGATGAGCTGGAGCAGGTCGGAGCCGGCGGAGTGGATGATGCCCGCGTACTCGACCTGCTTGGCCGTCAGGTTCCGGGTGGGGTTCTGGGCGAGCAGCTGGGCGAGGATGAGCAGGCTGTTGAGCGGGGTGCGCAGCTCGTGGCTCATGTTGGCGAGGAACTCGGACTTGTACTTGGAGGCCAGCGAGAGCTGGTGGGCGCGGTCCTCCAGCTCCTGGCGGGCCTGCTCGATCTCCAGGTTCTTGGTCTCGATGTCGCGGTTCTGCGCGGCCAGCAGGGCGGCCTTCTCCTCGAGTTCGGCGTTGGAGGACTGCAGCTCCTCCTGCCGGGACTGGAGTTCGCGGGAGCGGGTCTGGAGTTCGGCGGTCAGCCGCTGGGACTCGCCGAGCAGTTCGTCGGTGCGGGCGTTGGCGAGGATGGTGTTGACGTTGACGCCGATGGTCTCCATCAGCTGGTCGAGCAGGCCGCGGTGGACGGCGGTGAAGCCGTGCACGGTGGCGAGTTCGATGGCGCCGAGCACCTGGTCCTCGGCCAGGATCGGGAAGACCACGAGCTCCAGCGGGGTGGTGCTGCCGAGACCCGAGGAGACGGTGACGTAGTCGCCGGGCAGTCGGTCGACCACGATCATGCGCTTGCTGCGGGCGGCCTGGCCGACGAAGGACTCGCCGAGGCGGAAGCGGGCGGGGGCCTGTCCGGGCCGGTGCGCGTAGGAGCCGACCAGGGCCAGTTCGGTGCCCTCGGGGGTGTCCTCGGCGAGGTAGAACGCGCCGTACTGGGCGCCGACCAGCGGGGTGAGCTCGTCCATCACGACCTCGGCGACCACGGCGAGGTCGCGGCGGCCCTGCATCAGGCCGGAGATGCGGGCCAGGTTGGTCTTCAGCCAGTCCTGTTCCTCGTTGGCCCGGGTGGTCTCGCGCAGCGACTCCACCATGAAGTTGATGTTGTCCTTGAGGTCGGCGACCTCGCCGGAGGCGTCGACGGTGATCGACCGGGTCAGGTCGCCGGCCGCCACCGCGCTGGCCACCTCGGCGATCGCCCGGACCTGCCGGGTGAGGTTCCCGGCGAGGCCGTTGACGTTCTCGGTGAGGCGCTTCCAGGTGCCGGAGACGCCCTCGACCTCGGCCTGGCCGCCGAGGGTGCCCTCGGTGCCCACCTCCCGGGCCACCCGGGTGACCTCGGCGGCGAACGCGGAGAGCTGGTCGACCATGGTGTTGATGGTGGTCTTGAGCTCCAGGATCTCGCCGCGGGCGTCGACGTCGATCTTGCGCGTCAGGTCGCCCTTCGCCACCGCGGTGGTGACCTGGGCGATGTTGCGGACCTGGCTGGTCAGGTTGTGCGCCATGAAGTTGACGTTGTCGGTGAGGTCCTTCCAGGTGCCGGCGACGTTCGGCACCCGGGCCTGCCCGCCGAGGGTGCCCTCGGTGCCGACCTCGCGCGCCACCCGGGTCACCTCGTCCGCGAACGCGGAGAGCGTGTCCACCATGGTGTTGATCACGCCGGCCAGCGCCGCGACCTCGCCCTTCGCCTCGACGGTGATCTTCTGGCTGAGGTCGCCGCGGGCGACGGCGGTCGCGACCTGGGCGATCGAACGGACCTGCCCGGTCAGGTTGGACGCCATCACGTTGACGTTGTCCGTGAGGTCCTTCCAGGTGCCGGAGGCTCCGCGGACGGTGGC